>NZ_JAPZSR010000474.1:0-13688 GCF_027531875.1 Microcystis sp. LE19-84.1B
GTCTCGGTTAGATATATTTCTACTTGCGCTTTTTCTTCTGGAGGGATGTTTAACATGAAATTTTTCCGATTTTTTCTCTCTATTCTCTCATAATTCTCTCAATGAGTATTTATACTCGCTCTTAAGTGGGATGCACCCGTAAGAAATAAGAAACTTAGTCAAAAACCGTAAGCTCGCCAAGTCGATTTCTGATGCTTCTTGGTATCAATTCACTGAATGGTTGAATTATTTTGCCAAGATTTATCGGATTGTTTGTATTGCTGTTCCTCCCCATTTTACTAGCCAAGATTGTTCAGTTTGTGGGACGAGAGTTCAAAAAACATTAAGCACTAGAACTCATCAATGCCCCAATTGTAAAACAATCTTAGATAGGGATCATAATGCAGCCATCAACATTCTTAAAAAAGGGTTACAATATTTGGGAAATTATCTCAACGGTACTGTTGGGCAAACAGAAACTGACCCAAACGCCTTGGGAGAGTCCGGTCTCTGGATTCTTAATGGAGACATTGAGAATCTAAGCTGTCTCGTTGAGCAAGGAATTTCTAACAGCGATGTGGAAAGAATCCCCCTTCACAGCGTAGCTTGACGGTGGGAGTATGTCAATTGATACTGATATTCTTTCCTTGTTTTTCCGCAATCATCCCTAGGTCGTTCATTGTTGTAATTTGTATCTCCAAGAATACAGGCAATTGAGTTTTAGCTTGATTACTTATTATGAAATCTTGAGTGGTTTAAAACATCGAGATGCCCAGAAACAGCTTGACAAGTTTTTGGAATTTTCCCAAGGGAATCAAATTCTACTTTTAACCAACGAATCGGTGACGATATCAGCTAGAATTTATGCCGACTTAAGGAAACAAGGGACTCCTCTTGACGACATCGATCTCTTAATTGCAGGAGTAGCTATAGCGAATAATTTAGTATTAATTACCCACAATCAAAAGCATTTCAGTAAAATTGAAGGGTTAGAATTAGAAGATTGGACACTATAACTAGGGTCTGCTGAATCAATGTGAAATGTAGGCAAGGTAAGGGTTTTGTGGCTTTTCTCGTGAAACAGGTGCAAGATTTTGAGAGAATCGTGCTTCAAAACCTTGCGTCTTCATCGGCCCGCGTCCTGTAGGGGCGAAGCATTCGGGCAATAACCTATCGGTGAAACCGGAGATTTTCTATCCGAATGCTTCGCCCGTACTTTTTCAGCAGACCCTAACTATTCTGGAAAGATTTGGCAGATTAAGTGGCTTAGGCAAGGAAACAGAGATGAAACGAGATGAGGTACTGGCAATTCTAGACGCACACAGGGAAGAGTTACAAAAACTGGGGGTAAAATCTTTGTCTTTATTTGGTTCAGTTGCCAGGGATGAAGCTCATGCGGACAGTGATGTGGACTTGTTAGTAGAATTTAATCGACAAGGTGGTTTTTTTCAACTTCTGCAAGTACAGTATTATTTAGAAGATATTCTGGGATGTTCTGTGGATTTAGGAACTCAGGATGCCTTAAGAGAACATTTACGAGAACCTGTGCTGGAGGATGTTATCAATGCCTTCTAGAGATTGGCGACTTCGCCTTCAAGACATTTTAGAATCTATCAGGGAAATTGAACAGCGTACAAAGGGAATGACGTTTGAGGAATTTGCTAAGAATCAAACAACTGTCAAAGCGGTTCTCTATGATTTTATCATTATTGGAGAAGCAACTAGAAATGTACCAAAGGAAATTCAGTCTCGCCATCCTCTTATTCCTTGGCGTTTGATGGGAGGAATGAGAAATGTTGCAACTCACGAATATTTTCAAGTTAATTTAAGTAGAGTTTGGGCAACTATTTAAGAAGATTTACCGACCTTAGTGCCACAACTACAAGAAGTGTTAGAAAGCGAAATAGAAGCAGAATAGTTGTTGGATAAGCGAAAGCAAAAAAATAGACCCCTTCAACTGACTGAATAAAGGGGTGGCAATGGTCGTATTTTTAGAAGCAATTTAGCCTACTTTTGTGGTTTCTTTTCCGGTGGATTTAGAGGACTTCAGTTTGCGTTTGAGGGTTGAAGCTGCTCCTAGTGTACCGAGGGCGAGGAGGCTGAGGGTTGAGGTGGGTTCGGGGACTCGTTCGATACCAGGAGCAGTTACACTTCCTGCGCTACTGGTAGGTTGATTATTAAGTGATCCACTAAAAGCTGCTGCTGTAGAAAAACTAACAAAAAGAGGAGGATCGGCTTGACCAGGTGCTATATTTGCGACCAGACTCCAAAGTAATCCTGATGTACCAGATATGGGATCTACGCCCCATGTACCAGTTACAGATCCATTTCCTGTTGTACCGTGTATGTCTGGACCCAAAGAAGCAGATTGGCTGAGAGGGGTGCCAACAAGAACAGTGGTTACAAAAGGTGAAGCCTGTGATGGGTGTGCAGCTAGACTGAATGTACCAGTAACTGTAACCGGTGTATCAGACGCAATGAACCCCTTAGACGTGGCAGCCTCAACTTTAGCTAATCCTAAACTTGAAGATGCAATGGCTGTAGCAGCTATTGCTAATACTTTTTTCAGTTGATGAGGTTTGAATGAATTCATAGCTATTTATCCTTTTATTGTTTTGGGTTATAGTGCGATCGCCCCCTCGCATCTAGGTCAAGCAACAGCACCCAACCCCAAGGGCAGACAACAAAACTATACACACTCCCCCCCCCACAACTGTATCAAAAGCTACAATTTACAAATCTTTACATTCCCCCCCCTGACACGGACTCACCTGGGACAATAGGGACATCCCCTCCTTCCACCAAGAAATGCCTCCTCAACGCCCAGATGAGTTTGGAACCACAACCCGAATAACGACCCATATCAACTGACGGGACTCAAATGCCCCAATTCGACGCTTACCGCATCAAAGCGATTGTCCCCAGGGCGATAGGAGAGAATTTCCAAGCCAATCGGCTCGCCACTGGTGGAATCCTTAATCAAAATCACCCCATCCCCCAGTTCAGTACAAATCTGCTCCTTTCTGGGGGATTGCCAGAAGACAGTGAGTAATTCCGTTTCCGGTTCATAGAAAACTTTTACTTGAGCCATAGTGTTTTCCCTTAAGCAGAATTTACGCCGCCTCCAGTTCATAATGCAAGACCAGAAGCTCATCGCCTGGCAGAATAGCCATCGCATATTCCCGCCCCTGACTGTCAGAAAATTCCACTAAATATTGATAGCGCGAACCTTTTTCATATACCTCAACCACTGTTCCCACCTGTCCGCTTGGCAAGCTGGGGACAGCTTCATAATCTGGCTCAACTAAAGTCAATCGCTCCCGAGGGACGGAGTTGAGGATGGCAACCGGATCTAAGAGTTTGATGTCTTTCATTTTACTTCACTTGATAAAGGCAGAAATTAGGCGAGGGTTGGGATTAATTAAGCCGATTTCCCAGATAGTTCGCAGTTGTGTTCCTTCCCGTTTTGGTATCGTCCAATCCACTTTAAACTGCTGGCCGAATTCCGTGACCGCTTGTTGCACAACTTCCCCCTCCAGGGCAGCCTGTTCGATGAGCGATCGCAAAACCTCAGCATTCTCGGCAGTTATTCCCAGACGAGAGCGAAAGACTCTGGCTTTATTTTTTCCCCTGGAATGTTCTGGATTTAAGCAATAGCCAATCAGTTTTTCCATCGAGACTTCTGCCAGTTCCCCGTTGGGTAATTTCATCTGCGGCACTCCGAACTTTCTGATTCCCCTCAGAGCAATTCTATTCGCAATTGGCGGCCTACCACAGAAGCCGCCCGTTGGATGGTATCGAGAGAAACGCCCGCCTTTTCCGGATCGAGGGGGCGGTCGAGTTGCGCCCGGCTGGTCTGCATCTGCACCGCCATCTCTGTTTTGGTCAGAGAGAGCCGTTTCATCTCCTCAGCCAACTGCCGCAACCGCACCCGTTTGAGCGCCGCCGCACTACAGTCCTCGTAAAGACCTTCTTCTTTGAGAAAATCATCGAAATCAGAGCCAGTATGGGGGTTAGCGGTCATATTTTTCCTGTTCCTTCTTGCGCTTGAGAGCTAAATCGATTTCCTGTTTGGGGGTTTTTTGGGACTTCGCCGATGTTGCCGTGCAGCAAAATCATCTCCCCTTGGCTGATGTAGAAAATGACCCGTGCGATGCGCCCGCCAGTCAGCTTGCTCCGCACTTCCCACAGGTCTTTGTAGCCAGAAAGGGAACGGCATAGGGGCAAGCCGATGGGAAAGCTAAACGACCCGTCCTTGATGTCGCTGCCAATAATCCGGCAATCTTCACGGCTGAGAGTTTTCAACCAGTCCTTGACTGGCTCCGCTCCCCCTTCGGCGCGAAAAAACTTGGCTGGCAGTCTTTTCAATCGTTACGCCCTCAGTTATTGTACCTTATATGGTACATCAATGTCAGCATTTCAGAGCGCAGGGAACTAAGATTGGAAGTTGATAACTATTAAGATTCCCAGTCTTTTCTCTTAATATCAAATTGCCTGAGCAAACTATAGACAACGGGGGATAAAACAATCCCCATTGCCAGGACAAAAACCAAGCCACTGAAGAGAGCATAGAGGGAGGCAAAAATCTTCGCACTGGTGGTTGGTAAAGTGCTAATCGGTCCCATCCCGCTCAGAATCATTGACGCTTCGACTAAGGCATCCACCCAACTCAAACCGACCGTCCAGTGATAGCCAATAATCCCAATACTTAGTCCTAACAAGATGAAAACTGCCGACAAGCCGAGATAGGTGAAAAACCTGCCGAATAAAACCTGAATTGATTCTGACTGCTTCATTGAGACAACCAAGACTTTGGCTTTGAGTTTAACTCAGAAACGGGGAGGATGAGAGTTAATTTCATCAAGATTTAAACTTTTCAATTCAAGTCTAGCAAATCATCAGATTCATTTAGGAAAATTCAGCCCTTTCTATGATACAATAGCTGAAGTCAACTCTGGTTCTATAGCCGTCTTAATGCCCTATCGCTGTTTTCTTAAATAACTGATGCCTAATATTTATGTAATCGGCGGGGCTAATGGGTCAGGCAAAACCACTGTTGCTCGGAGATTGTTGCCTAATTTTCTTGACGTTTTTGAATATGTCAATGCCGATGAGATTGCTTCTGGACTATCGCCTTTTAACCCTGAATCTGTTGCCAGACAAGCGGGACGTTTAATGTTAGATCGTCTAGACACCCTGGTTCAAGAAAGAGCCGATTTTGCCTTTGAGACGACCTTAGCCGCCCGAAGCTTTGCCCCTTTTTTGAGAGGCTGTAAAAGTCAAGGATATACAATTAACTTGATTTACTTCTGGCTACAAACCCCGGGATTAGCCATTGAAAGAGTTCACAGGCGAGTAGAAAGCGGGGGACATAATATCCCTGAAGAATTCATCCGCCGCCGCTACGAACGAGGGCGCAAAAACTTAACTCAGTTATATTTACCTCTGTGCGATAAGTGGATTGTCTATGATAATTCTAGGGATGACCCGCTCTTAGTGGCTGAACGCCCACTCAAGCAACAACCGATTATTTATTCCCCCCCGCTCTGGCAACAAATAACCTCAGAAACCAATGACTAAAAGAATCTCTGACAAATTATCTGAGCAAATTGACACAGGAGTAAGAGCCGCTATTGCCGAAGCGATAGAAAGACATCGAAGATTAGGAGAATCGATTAGTCTTCTTAAAGATGGACAAATCGTGACTTTAACTGCTGACCAAATCCCGCCAAAAGATGACAAGAAAACTACTCCGCAAGTAGAGATTGCCCCCTAATCCAACTGAATAAACTGACTACTACCCTCATTCGGTCTGGCATGGAGGTAAGTCATCCGCCGCCGCTACGAACGAGGGCGCAAAAACCTAACTCAGTTATATTTACCTCACAGGAGGATGGCAATGAAATTAGCTGAACTGAGAAAACAAGGATATCAAGCTTTAGTTGACTCTTTAGGGGTGGTGGGAATGCTCCGCTTCCTGCAACAATTGGAAGTCGGCTATGGAGATTACACTGCCGAGCGACACCAGTGGTTAGATGAACTGACCCTCGCCGATTTTCAGAGCTACGTTCAACAAAAGAAAAGCATCAATGATGGGGAGTTAGGAGTTAGGAGTTAGAAGGTAATAACTCCGAATTCCGAACTCCAAACAGATATTCTTTCAAACCGGAAAAGGAGAGCAGGATGAGATTAAAAGTCACAGAGGAAGGATTTTCAGGTGTTTTTCTCTGTTTTACTGCTTCTCAGGCGACCTACTGCCTTCCGTGAGGGATTGTGGCGCGGTGTGTAGGATTCGGTAATAGGGTTCAAAATTTCGCTAACATTGTTAGGTAATTATTGATTAACTGTTGTTAAGCCTTGCATCTCCCCAGTGGGCATGATTTCCAGACTACAGGTTATCTTGGTAGTTGGGAGGGTGTATTATACATCGCTGGCGATCGCAGTATAATTTCTTAGGTTATGGAGTTCGAGTGGGATGACCAAAAGAACAACATCAATATTGAAAAACACGGGATCGACTTTGATTTTGCCAAGGAAATCTTTTCAGGAGTCTGGATGTCAAAACCTGATAATCGCAGAGACTACGGCGAAGAAAGATTAATCGCTTTGGGACTTTTAGGAGAATTTGTCCTAGTTGCAGTGTACACTCTACGAGAACAGAAAATACGGCTTATATCTACAAGACGCGCTAATGCAGAGGAAAGGAGAATTTATTATGAGTATGTCGAAAGAGGAACAATTAAAGATCCTTGGTCAGATGAAAGATTCTGATATAGATTATTCAGATTTACCTGCTACTGATGCCGAATTTTGGCAAGAAGCTACTGTTAATTCTCCTCTAAAAGTTCCTGTAACTCTTCAGCTTGATCCCTCAGTTGTTGCTTGGTATAAACAGCAATCTCCCCAAAAATATCAGACTTTAATTAATGCCGTACTAAAAAAATATATGCTAGAACATAATTGTTAATTCCGATTTCCGGTTCATAGAAAACCTTTACTTGAGCCATAAGTGTTTGGCCTTAAGCAGAATTCACGCCACCTCAAGTTCATAATGCAAGCTATACAGTTTCCTCCATCATTTTGGAAGAGTCAACTCTTTTAGATGTAGGTGCGGTATGATGACACAGGTATAGTTTTTTTGCAAAGTCTAATTTCTAATTAAAAAGGGAGAAAAACCAAAGTGGAGTGCGATCCTTCGACCTCAAAATCCTATTTATCCCCTAAATCTCCGTCTTTTCCTGATTATTTTCACCTGATGCTGTTAACTGGCCGCATCTTATTGCAGCACAGTACCACCACCGAACGAGTGCATCAAACCATTCAGCAATTAGCGGAAAAATTCGGGGTAGAAGTCCGGATATATTGTGAATATGAAGCCATTAAACTAACTGTCAAGAGTGAAAATGAATATTCCTCACACTTTAGTCGCCCCATCACCAGCATTGCCGTTAATATGGCTTTAATTACTCAGGTTTTTTTATCGATCGAAAAGTTTCAGCAAAATCGTTTAACCTTGACCGAGTTAATCCAGAAATTAGAAAAGATCGATAAATATCCCCCTATTTATTACCCTCGCTGGTTCATTATTCTGATGTTAGGCCTTACAGGGGCAAGTTTAGCCCGTATTTTTCAGGGAGACTGGGCTTCCTTTGTGATTACGGGAATTGCCACAGCAGTGGGCGTTATCTTACGGCAAGAACTGGGGAAAAGGCATTTTAATCCTTTTTTACTTAATTTTCTAGCTGCTTTTTTGGGGGGATGTATCGGGGGAATAGCAATTCAACTGGGATGGACTTCTACTCCTAATATCTGTTTTCTCATCCCGTCGATGATGTTAGTACCGGGGGTTCATCTGATTAATGGAGTCTTAGATTTAGTCGAGAATCATATTCCCATGGGCATGGCACGTCTAGAGTATAGTTTAGTAATTCTTAGTTCAATCGCCTTTGGTTTACTTCTCTCGACAACGGTTACAAACGCCTTACTACCTGTCAGTAATCCTGTTTCTCCCTTACCTCTATTTGAAGATGTGATTTTTGCGGGATTAGCGGCTATGGGATTCGCCATTTTCTTTAATGTGCCGCCGAAAATGTTATGGGCTTGCATTATCTGTGGCATGGTGGGACATGGAGTAAGATGGTTGTGCATTGACCATGGACCGGGTATTATTTGGGGTAATTTAATTGCTTCTGCTGTTGTGGGGACCATGGCGCTTTATTTTTCTCATCGTTTTCACGCGCCACCGGCTGTAATCGCTTTTGGGGCGGTAGTGGGAATAGTACCAGGAATCTTTGCGTTTCAAGCAGCAAGCGGCTTAATTCAGATTATGACCATACCAGAGAATGCCAGTTCTTTATTACTTGCCACCACCCTAGGCATGATGACAAAAGCTTTTTTAATGACTTTAGCTATTCCCATTGGGTTAGCCATACCTATCCTTTTACGGTTTCAACGCCAACCCAATTTTTAGGAGCAATTCGGTTCTTCAGTTCGCTAGAGCCAAAGAAAGCTTCTGATTATCCAGCAGCCAACGCATTTGATAGGCACGGCGAGCGGCATCCGCCACTTGATTGAGAAATAAACTCAAACCAACGCCGCTAGAGATAGCACCTAACCAAGGAATTGCCCCACCTACTGAACTGGGAGCTAAATAGATAGTCGCTTGCTGGAAAATCGTTTCAGCTGCCAGCGAGATTGCACCTTTGTCGCCGATTTCAGTGAGAAAATTGTCAAAAGCTTGGCGAGAAAATTGCCTGTGACTGTCTCTCAAATTATCCACCGCTTGCCATTTAGCCTCTGGAGTTTGGGCGGTAGCTGCTGCTAAGATAATCCAAGCAAAATTCCGCTCCTGTTCCGTTGTGGTCGAGTAACCATAACACAAGCCAATTCTCTGAATAGTTTGCAGAGATTGAACTATTGACAGTGGGATTTCGCCAATTACTCCGATAACTCCTATCAAACCGGCAATTGTCCCTTCCACTTCAGCAGTTGCCAAGGTTTTTTGCTGGACTTTCTTCGCTAAGTGATCGCAATCTGCTAAGGAGACTTTTTGCCAGTCGTGATCTTTCTCAACTCCAGCTAGGTGTTTCAATTGATCCCACTCTTCTTGCCATTTTTCCGCTAGGCGATCGCACAAATTTAATGTCTCATTGATCCATTTTTCTGGAATAAGCCAATCAGTAAACTGCCCAAATACACCCAACAATCTAGCAATTAAAGTTGTTAAAAAATTAGGAATTTCTAACCACCAACGCTTAATTTTATGAGCTTGAGCAAGTTCGTAGAGAGTTAAACCATTCGACTGATACCCCGGCAATTTAATCGCCAGGGGCTGAGTTGGTTGGTAAGCTAAAGCTTGCTCAAGGATTGTTGCTAATTGTTGCTGTAACTGAGTTTGAGAGAAAGCAGCTCTTTGATATTGGACAATCAAAGCCTGATTGACGGGAAATACTTGAGCCTCAATTACCGGTTCTATTGCCTCCAATAAACCCTGCACTTTCAGTCCATAATACTCATCTTGGCGCAGTCGAGGAACACGCAAGCGAACGCGCCCTGGAACCGCATGAATCACTTGATATTCTACTTCTAACATCTGACTCAACTTCCCCTTATTATTGACTTTTTAAACTTGTGCCATTGCTAGTTTAATTTTCTGTTCAAACTCTTTAACTGACAAGCTATCTTCGGTATAACTAACTGCGAGGGAAGCTGCAATGGAATTAATCTTAACCTCCGTCACTCCCTCAACCGACTCTAGTATTTGCTGGAGTTGAGCGGCATAGTCAGCATCTTTCCGCAGTCGAGGAATCCGCCAGCGAATTCGTCCGGCAATTTGATGGACAATTTCCGGGGCAGTCGATAGCGGAAAAGTTTCCCCCATCGGGATAGATTCTTCTAACTGCTCCACTTCTGCTCGATTAGATAGCAGCAAGGATTCTCCTAGTTGATCAATGCTTTTTGCTACTGCTGCTAAGGTTTGATGGAGGCTTTTAATCAGGAGTTCACCCACTTCGATGCTTGCTCTTCTGAAGGTTTCCCACCAAGCAATAGATGTCTCTGCTACTTCAGCGATGACTTTAGTTAAAGTCCTTTCCCAATTGAGAGGAGGAACATAGTATTTAACGACGAGGACTTCCACTTGTGTTTCTTCTGCAACTGTTAAATCGAGCAAGCCGCGTAACCTTTTTTGAATAACTTGTTCATAGAAAGTGACCACTGTTAGGCTGGCAGGAACAATCTCAAAAGTAGTGGGAGTTTCCCCCGCCATTTCCCCATCAATAGTAATGGCTTGGGGGGGATTGGTTGTCACTTGCACTTGTTTGGCTCGCAGATAGCCGATATGGTGGCTTTCTGTTGGTTGGTGAATCAGTCCACTTTCAAATAACTCGATCGCGTTGGCTAGGGCTTCTAGGGCATCGCTGGGGGTGAGAATCGTCACGTCTAATAAACCATCGTCTGGCTTGGTTTGACCGACTCCCTGAGCCAAAATTGACGTAGGCGGGGCAATATTAGCCACCGTGACAGCAGCGGCAGAGACAGTAAATTTCTCATTTTCTGTGGTAATTTCCGCCGTAAAAGGTACGAGATTTTGTAAGCGGTCAAGTCCCGCTAAAATATAAGCCAGAATACCAAATTCGTTTTTTAATTTTCGATCGGCTTCCTGTACTGTTTCCGCCTCGAAACCAATACCCGCCAGCAGCAGCATGGCTCTGTCGTTACAGCGGGCTGTATCAATCGTCAGGGTCGCTCCCTGTAAAATGGCAATACAGGCTTCTTCGATGGTGGTGGGCAATCCTAATCCGTTGGCAAAAGCATTGGCTGTACCGCGAGGAATCACTGCTAAAGGGATGCCTGTGCCGATAAGAACACTCGCTACCTCTGAAACCGTTCCATCGCCCCCAGAAGCAATAATTAATTCAGTACCTTGTGCCACCGCTTCACGGGTCAGCTGCTCGGCTGCTGCTTCTAAAGAGGTGAGGTAAATGGTGAGAGCGATATGGGGTTCCAATAAGTCTTTGATCGTTGCTAGTTGTGCTTCGGCATTGCCCTGTCCTGAGACGGGATTAAAAATCAGGGAGGCACGGCGGAAGGCTCGCGCTCGCTTTAGCCTACTGCTGGGTTGCGGGATAATACTGGCAAACATGATTAGCGGCTAATGAGTGATTTGTTCAAAAGTGATTGAGTAGGTAGGTGTTAAAAGTTCTCAGACACCCCCCTTATCAAGGGGGGATTAAGGGGGGATCGGCACCCCCCTTATCAAGGGGGGATTAAGGGGGGATCGGCACCCCTTATCAAGGGGGGATTAAGGGGGGATCGGCACCCCCCTTATCAAGGGGGACAGGGGGGATCAGACGCAAAATCTATCTTCAATTTAATTATAACTACTTACTTATAAACTGTAATGATTGAACAATAGAGCGAGAAATTGAAATCCCTAAAGGGATCAAGTGACTATATCTCGTCGCTGCGAATACTATCAACCAAATTCTGTCGCATCTCTAGGAATTCTCGGGATAGCCGCAAAGAAGCCGGGGTTACCTCGTGGTCACGGTGGGCAAAAGGATTGACGATATCCTTAACCACGCGACCGGGACGAGCGTGGAGGACAACGATGCGGGTGGCGAGTAAGAGAGTCTCTTCCACGTCATGGGTGATGAAAAAGATCGTTTTCCCTGTTCTCTGCCAAATGCCTCTGAGATGGGTTTGGATCGATTCGCGGGTGAGCGCGTCGAGTGCGCCAAAAGGTTCGTCCATGAGAATAATCGCTGGTTCGGCGGCTAGGGTACGGGCGATCGCTGATCGTTGTTGCATCCCCCCGGAAAGCTGATAGGGGAAGAAATTCGCCGCTTCCGAGAGTCCCACCATCTCCAAAGTGGCGGATACCCTTTGTTTTCGTTCCCGATCGCTCACTCCTTTCATTTTTGGGCCAAATTCGATATTTTTGGCGATCGTTAACCAAGGGAACAGGTTAGGACGTTGAAACACGACCCCCACATCGGGATCAGGTTCGGTATGTCGTTTCCCCGCAACGGTGACCATTCCCGTCGTCGGCCGTTGGTAGCCAGCCAAGACCCGTAATAACGTCGTCTTACCGCACCCAGAAGAGCCTAACACGCAGACGAAATCTCCTGCGAACAAGCTTAGATTAATGTCCCGCAAGACTTCATTTCCTTCGCTACCTGAGCCGAAGGTAACACCGACGTTGGCTAGTTCGCAAACGCTCACTTCTCGCGTCAGGGTATCGGAGATAGTTTTCGGATCAAAAGAGTAACTCATGGATTTTCAGAAACTAGAGGGCTTTGGTAAGGAGGCTTTTTTGAAAGGTGGCCAGATCGGGCGCACTGGTGATTTTTTTCTGGCTGACCGCGAAATCTGCCGATTCCTTAAGGATTCTGGCGAAGTCACCCGGATTGTCGGTCGTCCCCAGATATTTCGGCGATCGCTGTTCGCTCGAATCCAACCAGATCAACTCTTTGACCGCGGCGGCCGTTTCCTCCGGTGTGATATTCAGTTCCTTAGCTAAAGCTTTGATCGCGTTTTCCGGATCGCTCCGGTATGTCTTAACCGCCTCATCCAACACGGCGATATATCGCTTCACCACCTCGGGGTACTGTCCGGCGAATTCCGTTCGCACCACCCCGAGATCCGCCGTGATAATGCCTTTTTGGGCGAGATCGGCCGAGGATATCAGTACCGTTCCCCCGTCTTTCTGGAGTTTACCGAGATTCGGTTGCCAGACGTAACTCGCGTCGATATCGCCCCGCTGCCAAGCGGCGACGATATCTGGGGGTTGTAGATCCAATATCTTCACGTCCTTCTCGGGAATATTTTCCAGCGCCAGTAGGGATTCCAAGGAGAAATGAGCAGTAGAACCGAAGGGAGTGGCCACTTTTTTGCCCTTGAGATCGGCGATCGACTTGATGCCTTTCTTCACGATCAACGCCTCCGCCGCGCCGATCACGTCGAGGATAAAATACACCTGATAGGGTAATCCACTGGCGATACCCACGCTGGCGGGAACCGTACCCAACGCCCCGAAATCGATTCCTTTTGCGGCGATTGCGGTGTTCACGTCCCGTCCCGAATCGAAGCTGATGTATTCTACCTTGGCATCAGGAAAGGCTTTGTCCGCCAGTCCCAAGGCTTTCGCGAGTAGTTCGGGATTGGGGATCACCTGATAGCCGATGCGGATTTTTTCCGGAAGTGTTCCGGTTGTGGGGGGGGACGGGTTAGAAGAACTCCCGGTCTTCTCGCTGACACAGCTAGAGACGACCAAAGGTAAGCTCGCGCCCAATAAACCTAACAATACTTCTCGACGTTTCAAACGCATAAGATATCTCGTTACAATCACTAAAAAAAACTCACGTGTCGCGACCAATCCAGGGCAATTGGGTTTTCTCTATCCAACGGATCACTGCGTCGATCGCTATGGCGACCAACCCCATGATGGTAATGCCGACGAAAATGACATCGCTGCGGAGAAATTTACTGGCATCAAGTACCATCCAACCGATACCCGAAGTAGCGGCGACCATTTCGGCCGCCACTAGGGTGGAATAGGAAACCCCGATCTCACCGTTCGCTCATTTTTTCGAGTAAGAGAGTGTCAAACAGGTTGAAAAGCTTACCCAATAAAGGATTCAGCGACCCAGACTGACTCGGGTTCATCCCGAAGCAAAGTAAGTGGTAGTATAAATAGACTCCTCTAC
>NZ_JAPZSR010000278.1:0-14635 GCF_027531875.1 Microcystis sp. LE19-84.1B
TTTCACTCAATTTTGTCCCTCAATGACTTGTGGTACTTGTTCCATTTCTAAGTCTAAAGCTTGGGCAATTTGTTCTACACTCAATTTTAAGGCAAATAAACGGGGAATAGAGTTTAATTTAGCGGTTAATGCTCCTTCCTCTCTGTCTTTCTCTAAAATATCTTGATAGATGACGGATTCTCTCATAATCTCACTCCGAAGGATTTTTTTAATCGTCTCTCGATTTAATACTAACCCGGCGAGAATACTGGTAGCGGCAGCGAGATTGCTTTGCACCTGTTTTTTGGAGATAGTTTCTAGAGAACGGGACACCTGACTTAACACCTGTTCGGGGTCATCAGTATTGCTGAGGACGGCAAAGGGTAATAACTCTTTGTTTGCTTAATTTTTTAAGGGAAGGGTTTTAAAATTGCTGTTACCTTTATCCTGTATGCTTTTTAGCGAATAAGGTAAGCGGAACGGTGCCGAGAGTGCGAGCGCCAATTGGCTTGTTCAAACCCTAGGTATTTCTACAAAATCAAGATGCACCGGGTTGAATCTCCCTATTGGGGATTTTTTCGGACAGCAACAATCAAAATACTTCTGATTTGCGAGCGACTTAACCCGACCGGAAAGATATCTGTATAACCCAGACCAGCTAACCCTCCTACCCGATAATTATTTGCCACTTGATCCAATAAATTTTGATTGAGAGGCCATTGTCTCATGTCTCCACCTAGTGCGGGACCATTAACCGGATTGTTAACGCTTGCAGCCGTATCTAGAAGCATTTGATCGTAGGTAAAAGCTAACACTCTATCCAATAAATCATTGTTGGTATAAGTGAAAGCATGATCATCTTTCATGGGATTGATCATTTGAAAAACGTCAAATCCTTCATCTAAAACCATCGCTTCTTCCGCACTGAATCCATCGCTCATAATTAGGGTAATCCCTTCTAGAGTATTGCCGATTCTTGCCCCTAATCCCGAGGAAGCAAAACAGATAATTCTTTGACCGGACATTCCCAAAATTCCGAAAGGATAGATGTTCTTGGGAAAGTAAATCTCTACCGTATCTCCTCCGGGGTAAGGAAAATATTCTCCCGCCCGGCGCGGAGAAACACCAACCGGTCTAAAGTTGTTTCGCATCAACTCGTTTGCGACAGCAGGACTACCCAGACTGATTTTCAGAAAACCACCGGGAGAAATTAATTGAGTTTCTACGATAATCGGTCCGTTTAAAGCGGCACGCCTGGCATTCAAATCGCCGTAGAGTTGATATTCCCCCAAGTTAATTTTACCAATAGCCCGCCCCATAAAACTCCCCGCACATGGAATTCCATAAGGCAGGCAAAAAACATGGCGTACATCTTGGAATCGATCGATAGCAGTAAATAGGGGAACCACATCACCTTGTTGAATAATAGTTTTTCCCGCTAGGGCAAACTCTAAAAATGGGGCGATATTCTGTAAATTAGCATCGTATCCCGGTAGCGTTCTTAAAAAAGCATCATATTTGCGAGCCACCCTCGGATCGTTCATCTGTATTATATTTGCGCCTCCAGCCATAAATCTTAAATCCAAAAATTCATAACGATGGCCGAGGTGTGTAGCCATAGCATCACACCATTTGACCAAACACCGATAGATGCGACGATCGATCGGTTCTTGCGGGTCTCCGGGGAGAAACATTCCACATAATTGATTTTGCAAGGATTTTATGTAGTAATTAGGGCCAAGATAGGCAAGATGCCACGGATTCATCGTTAGATCCCCACAACCTTGGGCGCCAATAATTAGCCAATCCTGTCCTCGCTGATCGCAGAATTCTTTGAGATGATGATAAAGTGTCCAAGTACCCGCTCTCTGCTCGTAAGCATTGGTCGTAGAGTCTAGGCCAGGAATAGCAATTTGCCCAAGTCGAGGAATAGTTATATCCCCCACTGCATGAGGATCCCGCATTCTGGGAGCAGTTATACCATCCCGTTGAATGCCGGGGCCTTTTTGATAGTCTGGAGTCACGGACACAAAGAGCTGCTCTTTTTCCGTGTCTAGAGTCAAAGAACCAGTATTAAAAACTTGATGTTTCACCATAACACCCCCTGCTTGTCTAGGTGTGGCAGTTGCGGCTAGACAAGCTAATTAGCCCTAGGCTATCTGTTTTTTTTAATCTCAACCTCGCTGACCTGAAGGGGAGTGGGGCTTTATATTTTTTTCCTGAATCTATCAGATGAACGTAGGTTGGGTTGAAGCATGAAACCGTTCGGCTGAGCTCACGGCCGAAGCCCAACGCCCGCTGAATCTATCAGAAAGCCTAGCATTTATCGTATTACCATACTTAAATTATAGTTCCCTGGAGGAAGTCAACCCTCGTCTCAATCCTTAAGAAATCCTCAAGAAATCCTTTCCCCACTCTCGTTTCTGAATTGCCAAGAATTGCGTTAGAATTAAAGAAATATTACAAGTAGTTGACAAAAATGAGTAAGCCTGATATAGAAAACATTGCCCTCCAGTTAGAAAGTAGCAACTCTAAAGACCGTCTGCTGGCCTTGGCATCCCTGCGAGAAGTGACCCCAGAGGAAGCTGTACCCTTGATCAAAAAAGTCCTTTATGATGAAATGCTGCCAGTGCGATCGATGGCTGTCTTTGCTTTGGGAGTCAAACAAACCGAGGAATGCTTTCCTATCCTGGTGGATTTGTTAGCCAATGATGCCGATTATGGCATTCGCGCCGATGCTGCGGGGGCCTTAGGTTATTTAGAAGATATTCGCGCTTTTGAACCCCTACAACGGGCTTTTTACGAAGACACGCAATGGTTAGTCCGCTTCAGTGCTGCCGTCGCTTTGGGCAATTTGCGCGATATTCGGGCTAAACAGGTGTTATTATCGGCTCTCGATAGTAACGAAGCGGTTATTCAACAGGCCGCTATTGCCGCTCTTGGGGAAATCAAAGCAGTGGAAACCGTCGAGAAGCTTTTAACCTTTGTTAACTCCGATGACTGGTTAATCCGGCAGCGATTAGCGGAAGCTTTAGGCCATCTTCCGGCGGAAAAAACGATCGCAGCCTTAAATTTTTTGGTCAAGGACGAACATCCACAAGTGCGCGAAGCTGCCCGTTTATCCTTGCAAAAATTGGCCAAGGTCTAGGGATAGGATAGAATAAATAATCTATTCTTTCAGAGCGATCGATCTTTGCCTACAGCCATTCATGGACATTCAAGAATTTATTAATCTCTGTGCGGGTAAATGGTTTTCTCAGCGCACCAGTTATCAATTAGCTGCCCAAAAAGTTGCCAATAATAAAGCAGAAATCACCATCGATTTGCTGGCTGCCGATGCTGCCGATGTGGTGCAATTATGTTTAGAAAATAACTGTCAGTCCCAGACCAGTCTAGGGGGATGGAAAGCGACTTGGGATAATTCCGTGGACTATGGACAACCGAAAAAAATCGGTTCTAGCTATTTAGTTTGGCTACCCTCAGAGAATCCTTGGCAAGGAAAATTAATCACATCGGACGGTAAATCGGCAGCACTGGGAGAATATCATCTCAGAAGCGATCAAGCTTTAACTTTAACCATCGAGGATAATCACCATCGTATCGAAGAAAGAATCTGGTTTGCTAGTCCTAATCTGAGATTGCGTACCAGTATTATCCAGTCGGACAATGGCGATCGCCAGACGGTTTTCTATTCGGAAATTCGCAAAATGGTTGCTACTAAGTAGTTGTCATCTCCAATGTCTGAGGTGGGGAAGACAGGGTTAATCTTCCACCACTCCAGTCAAATCCTCCTAACGTCGGCCACGTCTGCTGCTGCCGAAACCACTGCGACTAGGGGTACGACGGGAACCGGAGGAACCGAAACTAGATGAACGTTTGACATTATCAGATTTACCCGAATTCTTCAGGGTACTGGAACCATAACCGGAACCACTGGGTTTTGTGGTGGTGGTGGTGCTGCGATTGGGACTAGAGGTAGTATTACTGGGATAACGACGTAAATTGCCAGTAGAACGGAGAGTTTGCCGGTTTTTGACTGCCGGAGGTGGACTATTATGTTTAGTCCGGTATTGATCCACTGCCTGATTATAGGTGGAACCGTAACCACCAAAACCGGTCATCACACCCCCCGGAGTATAGAGGGGAGGAACGTAATATTGAGGACGAAAGAGCAAACTACCCAAAGCTTGACCAGCAACAGCACCGAAAAAAGGACTCCAAAAACTCGATTCTTGTCGAATCACCACGGTTTCCTGTTGTCCGGTTTGGGGATTGTTCCGCACTTCCGTGACATTATGGACATACTCGATTTTAAAATCTTCGGTCATGTACAGGGTAGCCTGATCACCGTTGATTTCTACCGCGGTTTTTTCCCCTTTAGCAATGTCCTCCTCGGTTAATCTAGCCATTTGCAGGTTAGTGGTGCGAAAGAGGGGAGAAGTCCCCGCAGGGGTGTTTAACAGCATTAAGGTATAAGTGCCATCTCCGTCATCGTAGGTAGCTTGTTGCACCTCGTAGCGACCGCTACTAACCTGATTGGATTCTCGTCTTACACTACTGTTATTAGCTGACGGTGACTGAGTTTGATTTGACGAGGAACCACAGGCCACCGTTGTCCAACAAAGGGTAAGAATTAAAAAGATTGTCGTTACTTGGCGCAGCATAAGGGCAAAATTAAGACTATAAAGGCAGTAATTCGGGGAAATTGAGTAATAGTTGCTCATTGGTCAATTCATCCCCCAATTGAGCAGGAGAAAAATGTACCTGAATCGCACGCAGCCGACCTTGGTAGTGAAGGTTAATTATTGATTTTAAACCATCTTCCAGGGCCTCTCGATCGGCTAGGCTAGTTTCTAAGGCAGCACTCTCACCCTCGAAGGCTATTGTGATCATAACAACTAAGTTATCGGTGACGGGTAAAGTTAAGGGTTCGTTTTCCCCCACTTCCCCAGACACCGATTCACTTAAGTATCTGGCCGCGGAATCGGTAAACAGTTCGTTAACGTAGTCTCCCGCTTCCCCCTCACTCCAAAAAATATCGCCCTCATTAGCCACAGAAAACCAATAGAGGTTCATCTGCAGCAGATTTTGACAAATTTCTACTAAACCCTCTCCCATGACCTCTAAATCGCCTTCGGAATCGATCGCCTCTCGGCCAGTACGATTAAGAATACCGATCAGGGGTGCGACTTCTTGGCCGTAGAGATGCAAAAATAAGCGACAGACCACATAGCGAGTTTTACCCGCAAATTTCTTAAAGCGATCGCCTAAAGAACTCATAATAGACCTCTGGTAAAAATCAAAAATTGTCGTTAAGGTTAGGAGTCAGTAGTCTTGAAGCCATCAGCTAGATCAAGGTGATAATGGCTAATTAATCGGATAAATAAAAGCTGATAAGTAGGGAGGCACAATTATTTGTAGGATAGGTTAGCGGTAGCGTAACATGATCGGGCGTTGGGTTTCATGCTTCAACCCAACCTACGTTCATCTTACCTACTTAGCTAAAAAGACAGATAACTGATAGGATTTAATCAGGCAAGGGGTTTAATCTATCCGATAATCAAGTAAACAGCCAAAAAAGCCCTCAGCTTTTATTTATTTTGCCATTTTCTAGGGTTCTATGCCTTGATGTCCTGTTAACAGTCTATAATGACTTAGAATCCTTTTGGTGTGAGCAAATGGCTGTCCAACTGCAACAAGCTTTAGTGGTTGCTTCCTATATCTTGAAACAGCGTCTAGCAGGAAAAAAGCGTTTTCCCTTAGTTTTAATGCTAGAACCCCTATTTCGCTGTAATTTAGCCTGTACTGGCTGCGGTAAGATTCAACATCCCCCGGAAATTCTCCGTAATCATCTCACCCCGGCAGAATGTTTCGCAGCGGTGGAAGAATGCGGGGTTCCCGTGGTTTCCATCCCCGGGGGCGAGCCACTCTTACATCCACAAATCGATGAAATTGTCAAGGGGTTAGTGGACAGAAAAAAATTCGTCTATCTCTGTACCAATGCTCTGTTATTGGAGAAAAGCCTGGATAAATTTACTCCGTCACCCTATCTTACCTTTAGTGTCCATCTGGACGGTTTAAAAGCACATCACGATCGCTGTGTGGATCGAGAGGGAGTATTCGATAAGGCAGTACAAGGGATTAAAGCGGCGAAAGCGAGAGGTTTTCGGGTTACTACTAATACCACGGTTTTTGAAGGCACAGAACCGCAAGAAATGCAGGAATTTTTCGATTTTCTCGCTACTTTGGGCATCGATGGTATGATGATTTCCCCCGGTTATAGTTATGAGTGGGCCCCGGATCAAGATAGTTTCTTAAAACGGGAGCAAACCAGAGCTTTATTCCGAGAAATTCTCTCACCCTGGAAATCAGGCCGGAAAAAGTGGAATTTTAACCATAATCCTCTCTTTCTCGATTTTCTCATCGGTGAACAGGACTATGAATGCACTCCTTGGGGTAGTCCTAGCTATAGTCTTTTAGGATGGCAAAAACCCTGTTATCTGCTCAACGAAGGACATTACAAAAGCTTTCGGGAACTTTTAGAAGAAACCAATTGGGATAACTACGGTCGGGCCAGTGGCAATCCTCAATGTGCCGATTGTATGGTACATTGCGGCTATGAACCGACCGCGGCCATGGCAGCTTTTAAACCGGCTAATATGGGACGTGCCATGCAGAGTCTCATCGGAGTCTAATCTAAACTGATTCTAACCAGACGGCGGGGACTTGACTAGGGCGATCGGGTAATTGCATCCATCCCATTTCGCACAGACGAATTACCGAACTTAATTTTTCTACCAAAGCGGGATCGAAACGAATCCCGCTATAATTTTGACAACGTTCTAGGGACTCTCCTAAATCTAGAGCTAGTCGATCGCCTCGCGGTTGAGTTAATTCCTGAAAATAGGCTGATAATCCTAAAATTCGCGACTCTAGGCTGATTTCTTCCCCTTTTAAGCCGTTGGGAACGCCGCTACCATCCCAGTATTCAAACTCATGGTAAATAATCTGTTGAATTGGAGCTAATTCGGGCATAGTGGCGAGTAATTGCGCTCCTAACACCGATCTATCCCGCCAAAATAACGCATTTGCTCCCTCTAACTGACTGGAACGCTGTCTAAAAACTTCGATCGGAGCCTCCGCCAGACCGATGCGGTATAATAAACCAGCTAATCGTAAGCGTCGTAATCTCAGGGTGGGTAAATCGAGCAATTGTCCTAACATTTCCGCTAAAGCGGCCACCTGTAGGGAAGCGAGGGGATTATCAATATCTCTTTCATCGACTTTTTGAGCCATTCTTAGAAAAGCTTGCAGTTTATTAGCGGCTAAATTTTTATTCAAACGGGATGCTTGTCCTTCTAAGTCGCTTAATTCTCGCGCTTGTCTGCTGACGGTGACTAACTGCTGTTGACTGGTTTGCAGATAGGTGACAATGCGAGAGACTACTCCGGTTAAATCCGTGGGAATGGGATTAATATTTTGACTAATTTCTTCTTGTTGTCTGCTTAAATCGGCCGCTAGACTGGGATTATAAGGATGCAGACGCTCAATTAAGATCCTAGCGGCTTTTTCGACTAAATCGCGATCGAATGTCCATAAACCGTAGAATTTTCGCTCCGTGTCTATTTGGGGTTGACTATCGGACCGGTATTCTTCCGGGGATAACTCATGACAGAGTACCATAGAGGCGTAATCGGGGGAAAGAATGATTAAATTCCACTCATTCACCAAACTATCGCTATTATCTAAGTTCACTAGCGAAACATTCTCTAAACTGCCGGTTTTATGCTCAGAAAAACCACTATCGGCCACGGCGGCGATCGCAATATAACGAGAAGAGCGAGCAATATCTAAATAGCGCTCAGCTTCCTGTAAATACCATTTTCCCTGTTGAAAGGTGACTAAAACCAGTGGTTTATTTGTACTGTCTGGGCTGCTAGTTTGCAAGATATGATCTTCAAGAGCATGACAGAGAGCCACAAGGGTATTCTTAAAATAGACCCCGTAACTGCTGGGTAATCGTCCCGATGAAGCTCTTTTTAACTGTTGTAAGCTGGATTCTACGGTCATAAGTTGCAAGATTAGGGGTTGAGTGTGGGGAAAGGGGAGAGGAGAGAATAAATAAAAGCCATCTCCTGTCTCCTGTCTCCTGACGACCGGCTCCTGACTGCCTCAAAGGGGTTTATTCTAACACCCAGGGAGTGATTGCGGGAGTCCAATTAGCTAATTCCGCATCGCTAAACCAGAGACTAACTTCATCTTTGGCGGTATCTGGACCATCGGACCCATGGATAAGATTGCGTCCGACACTAATGCCAAAATCACCGCGAATCGTACCCGGTTCAGCATTGAGGGGATTAGTGGCGCCAATAATTTTTCTAGCGGAGGCAATTACTCCTTCTCCTTCCCAAACCATGGCCACCACGGGGGAGGAGGTAATAAAATCGACTAAAGAACGGAAAAAGGGTCTTTCCTTATGAACAGCGTAGTGTTTTTCCGCTAATTCTCTAGAAACCTGCATCATTTTCAACCCAACCAGCGTAAAACCTTTAGTTTCAAAGCGTTGAATAATTTCCCCCACCAGATTGCGCTGCACACCGTCGGGTTTAATCATTAAGAAAGTGCGTTCCATACTGCCTCTTAAAATTTAGTCATCGAAAAATTGCGTCCGAAACCCAGATTAACCCGGAATGGCATCCTAGAGAATGGCAGAATTTTCGCTTCAATTGCTGAGTTAGCTTGCTGTCCGATTTAGCTAGGGTTTGCGGCAAAAAGTTTTTCGTGGGGTGTGGGGTGTGGCCCCCCCTACCCCCTGCCCCCCCCTGCCCCCCCGACATCGGGGGGGTCGGGGGGGTGTAGGGTTTTACCGATTTTGGGGTAGTCAGTTACCTAATTTTCAGGGAAAAAGTCCAGGAATTTTACCCCCGATACCTCCAATGGTCGGCACTTTTTGAGGAAAAAAAAGGCTAAAAGCCTTATCCAACAAGGTTTTTAGATTTATTCAGCAGCCCCTAATTATCCTAGACGTTGATTCTGTTTTCGATTCTTATCCCCCAGAAAAAATATGGTAAAAAATGTCGTTTCTTTTCTTTTTGTCACCGTTGACAAAATTTCTAAAACCTCAGGGATAAAACTGATAATTGAGATTAATAATTATGGAAAAAATTACTCTTATCTGGTTAAAATTTACTCTATTTATGCTCAGGAAATATCGTGAGCAAATTCCCGAATCAAAGGCGAAGTGAGAGGGATTTTTATCCTTGGTACTAAAATTAACAATAGGCAGTTTTAATGCAGTACAGCTTATTAACAACTCTAATTAATCTTTTATTAATATAACTTCGGTTGACGGAATTGATAAACATCAGCGATCGCCTGTACCCAACCATTAGCAACGGATTCTAATAATCGATCGCCTTTTTCTTTACTTGCATTAGTAGCATCTCCCATCACTCCACTTTTAGTTAATTCCTTAGTTAACCAAGCAAAGGGTAATTTTCCCTCCATAGTTAACAAACTATTTTCTGGCAAACCTTGGGGATATTCTCGGACGGCGCGCTCAATTTTTACCTGTTCTGGCAGCAATGATAACATCATGCTAGTTTCCACATCTCCTGCATGAATACCGTATTCTAATTCATATTCCGAGAATAATTCAGCCGCATTGTGGGGAACTCGCCAAGTGAAAAAAGGAAATACTAAAAAATCGGGATATTGTTGATGAATATCCCTAGCGGCAATTTCCATAACTTGCGGTTGTCCGCCGTGGGAGTTCATTAATACTAACTTGCGAAAACCCGAACGATAGAGACTTTCAGCTATCTCTTGAATAAGCGTTAATAAGGTTGCTGCCGAGAGGGTAATCGTACCGGGAAAAGACCAATGTTCGTTAGATTTTCCGTAGTAGAGACAGGGTAAAGCGAAAGCGGCGATGTTTCTATCTAATTTCTCGAAAGCTTTGCCTAAAACCCCTAAACTAATGGCAGCATCGACGGCAATAGGTAGATGGGGTCCGTGTTGTTCGATCGCACCGATGGGTTGAATAATTACCACATTTTCCTTATTTGGCATTGAATCTATATCAGTCCAAGTAAGATAGGGAAAATAACGATGTGGGGGAATAAAACCGTGCATCATAATTTTATTGGGGGTGAGGGATTATGCTTGGGGTAAAAATTACTGTTTATATGGTAATTTTATCACTAATTCTTGGCAAGGTGGCCAATCGTCAACTATCGAGACTGTGGAGAGCATCAAGAATACCTATAGGGCCAGACGAGGAAAAAGAAAGAGTCGAAGCGGAGCGCATCGGAAATCAACCCTTGTCACCGAAAAACTTTTCCAAGAGATTCCCCCTGACAAAAGAAAAACCGACCTTTGTGACAAGGCCAAAGAATTTTGTGGACATCAAGAGTTGAGTCAGAAACTAGGAGCAGATTTTTATTTTGCTAATCCTTATCATTTTTGGTAAAGAGGATTAAACCCAGGGTAAGAGCATCTTAAATCCTTGACAAAATCAACTTTATCTGGTTTTCTTCCCCATACCCCACACCCCAACAAACTTTTTGCCGCAAACCCTATGTATCCCTAAAGTTTTATCTATCCTCTCCTGCTACAGATTGATAAAATTTTTCTAGACTTTTTACACAGGTTTGATCGTTAAATACTGTATCGATATTCATTGTAGTATAATCTTTGATTGTTTGTCGCCACTGATTATCTAAACCTAAACGGATAGCAATTTCAATATAGTGATTTTTATCCGTGGCAATTGTCTCAGTTATGCCTAATTTTTTCAAGATAGCATAGGAATGTCGTCCGCGCATAAATTCCCCGGGACAGGTAACAACTGGAAGCTGACAGGCAATTGCTTCGAGGGTGGTATTTCCTCCCGACCAACTTAAGTTATCTAAATAGATGTCTGCTAATAAGTTAAGCTGAAAATAATCATTTTGTTCTAGCTGTGGCATCATTACCCCGTAATCTTGCCAATTGAGTCCATACCTATTAAAAGCTTGACTTAATCTCGACTGAAAGCAATGGGTCACAAATTCGCTACGATGGCAGATAAAAATAAATTGGCTGTTGGTAACTTGTCGAGCAATTCTAGGAAAAATATCGTCATTTTTTGGCATATATTTAAATAAACTTTGACAGTTTAAGTAGATGATTTTATCCTCGGCTAATCCCATCTCTAAACGAGTTTTCCTCTGGGGAGGAAGGGAAGGTTTGGGATAGGCAATACCTAAATTAGATAAGCGAATTAATTTTTCACTGTAGTGATTATCTCCCTCCGCGGGTTCCATTAATTCACTGGAGATAAAATAATCAATGGTTGGTAATCCTGAGGTGATTGGATGTCCCCAAGTTACACATTGTACTGGAGCTAAACGCAATCCTGCTAGTTGGGTAGTGCGAGGATCCATACCAATATCTAAATAAACCAGAATATGTAACTGATTATCTAAAATATGTTGGGCAATTATTTCCATATTAACTAAATTATCAAACTGATAAAAATAATCACTTTGCTCTTGATATTCTCTCGTAAAATTATCGAAGGTGTTATTAATATCTATTCCATAACAATAAATTTCAAATTGTTCTCGATTTCGCCACTGCAACCATCCTTGAAACAGTTTCGCTACCGTGTGATGACGCAAGTGAGCAGAAATATAGCCAAGGCGAATTTTTCCCGTAGGCATGGTTAGGTTTTTCACCCAATTAGGAAAGTTAACCGAGGCTATTTTATAAACTAATTTTCCATATTTTTTTTGTACTTCTAAATCATTTTTAGCCTGATATTGAAGATAAAAATTAGTTCTTAATCCAATACCTTTCCAAGCATCCTGTTGTTGATTAGTAGAGGTTAAATCAAGATTGGACAAGATATTATCTAACCGTTTCTCGTAGTTTGATCGATATAGCATAATATCTGCTTGAGTTGGGTAAACTATCGGCATTAACCGCATTAATTCTAACTTCAGAGATAGGTGATCGGGAAGATACTCTAAAGCTGATTTAGTTGCTTGAATTGCTACCTCGATCGGATAATTATTTTGTAGTAACCAAATTAGGCGCAAATGTAAATCAATATTTTTTGGATGATAGCTAATACCTTTTTTATACACTTCCAAAGCTTGTTTTTCTTCTTTGAGAATGAGATGGCAATGGGCGCAATTTAAATAAAAGTTGCTATCTTCTATTTTAATTACTAATAATTTTTGATAATAGTTTAGTGCTAATTGATAGAGTTTTCTTTGATAAAAATAGTTGCCTGAGTAAATATCGGCAATTTGTTGGTCAGCTTGCAGGATTTCCCAAAGGGAGAGATTTTGACTAATTTCTCGTCTATCTCCTGCCAGTTGTTGGGCAGTTTTATAAGCATTTTTTGCTTCTGTCCAAGCTTGTTTAACTAAATAGACATTGCCTAAATTGATATAAAAAGGATAAAAATCCGCTTGGCTATTAATTCCCTGCTGATAGAATTTTTCGGCTGACTCTAGCTGCCCTAATCGATAAAATAAATTGCCCAGTTTATTATAAGCATCGACAAAATTAGCATTGAGATCAATCGCTTTTTGATAAGCTGATAAAGCTAGATCTAAACGTGATTGTTTTTCTAGCACCATGGCCATAGTATAATGATATAAGGCTTGATTTTCCTCTAAGTTAATGGCTCTTGCTAAACAGTTAAAAGATTCTGTTAGTCGGTTAATTATATAGTATAAGTATCCTAAATCGTGCCAGATGTAAGCCCATTGTTCACGCCAAGATAAAATTCTTAAGTAAAAGTCCTCAGCTAAAGTATATTCTCGCCGATTAATTGCCTCTTGCACCTCTTGAAGACAGGAGTTTATCGCAGTCAGCGCATAATTTTCTATCTCTTCATCCCCTTCTATTTCTTCTAATTCTAGCCCCTGGAGATAGATTAATTTAGCTTTGGCAAACTGCCAGCAATCGAGATTTCTAATTATCTCTTTTTTGAGGAGCATAATTAAATCTTGACTAGACTCTGATTGTAATAGCCAAAATAACCAAATTTCTTGCGCTGTTGCTTGCTGCCCTAGCAGCAGATAAGCTAATCCCAGATAGGGATAATAATCAGTCACTTCCGGATGAACCGCCAGTGCTTGTTGACAGAATAACAATAATTGATTATGGTCTCCCGATGCTAACATTAGCTCGATCGCTTGTTGGTGATCGCTGTTGATCATTATCTTTGACTCTCGTTGCTCTCATTCCACAATACCCTCGATCGAGCTTAAGGTAACATCTTAAGCTTATTGAATTTAACTAGCGATAGATTCGAGGATTTATTAGCCTCATTTACACAAAAACCCCTGATTTTACCAGTATTTTCCCCCATTTACCGCCCTAGCCAGACAAGTAATTTCTACCGCAGATAAGAATTATTCTCAATAGCTGTACAATAGGAAAAGACAACTTTGCCAAGAATCGAGCAATGAACGATAAAATAACTCGGAGAGTCTTTCTAGGCGCGGGAACAGCCACCTTAGCGGTAGCGGTGGGTCAATTAGGGAAAATAAACGAAGTTTCCGCCCAAACTAAACAATTAAACCTCTATTCCTCCCGTCACTACAACACCGACCGACGATTGTATGACAACTTCACCCGACAAACGGGAATAAAAATTAACCTGGTCGAAGGGGAAGCAGACCCATTAATCGAACGAATCAAAAGCGAAGGCAGCAATAGTCCTGCTGATATACTCCTGACAGTAGATGCAGGGAGATTATGGCGCGCCGACCAACAGGGAATTTTTGCCCCCGTCAATTCCCGCATTCTTACCCAAAGAATTCCCGCTCATTTGCGTCACCCCAAAGGTCACTGGTTTGGGTTTAGTAAACGCTTGCGGGTAATCATGTACAACAAAGACAGAGTTAACCCCAGAGAAATCGATTCCTATGCAGACTTAACCAATCCCAAATGGAAAGGAAAAGTCGTCACCCGGTCATCCAGTAACATCTATAGTCAATCTTTTACTGCTTGGTTAATCGACATCCAAGGGGAAGCGGCCGCAGAAAAATGGTGTCGGGGATTAGTGGCTAATTTTGCCCGTCCACCCCAGGGCAATGATAAGGCACAAATCGAAGCTGTCGCCGCAGGAATTGCCGATTTAGCCCTAGCTAACACCTATTACTTAGCTGGGTATGCCGAAGAAAAAGACCCCGCTAAACGGGCAATTTATGACCAAGTAGGCGTAATTTTCCCCGACCAAGCAGGCCGCGGCACTCACGTTAATATTAGCGGTGGTGGTTTAATTAAAACCGCCCCCAATCGAGAATCGGCGATTAAATTTTTAGAGTATCTTTCTAGCAATGAAGCACAGAACTTTTTTGCTAAGGGTAATCGCGAATATCCCGTCGTTCCAGGGGTTGCTTTAGACCCTTTCCTAGCAAAACTCGGACGCGGTAAAGAAGATACCGTTAGTGTGGCTAATTATGGTCCTAATTTAGCCAAAGCAGTACAGGTAATGAATCGCGCCGGTTGGAAATAAGTTATCAGTTATCAGTTATCAGTTATCAGTTATCAGTTATCAGTTATCAGTTATCAGTTATCAGTTATCAGTTATCAGTTATCAGTTATCAGTTATCAGTTATCAGTTATCAGTTATCAGTTATCAGTTATCAGT
>NZ_JAPZSR010000110.1:0-3360 GCF_027531875.1 Microcystis sp. LE19-84.1B
TTGTTCCCAGTATTATTACTACTAATACTATCCATAAAGGGTGTCTTTTTCCTTTATCTTTCCGAAAGTCCTTGACTTGTTTTAGTTTTTCTATTAAGCTCAACATATATTTGAAAGGTTGGCGGTCACTCCTCATTTTACAAAGATAGTGATCGCTTTTACTTTTGATATTCTGATGGGAGAATGAAACAGCCCTACCTTGATAAGGGGGGTGCCGATCCCCCTTTAGTCCCCCCTTGATAAGGGGGGTGCCGATCCCCCCTTAGTCCCCCCTTGATAAGGGGGGTATCTGATAATTTTTAACACCTACCTACTTAAGCTGTTCTTAATTTAAATTACTTGTTGAGACGAGGCAAAAGGCAACAGGCAAAAGGGATAAGAAATAATCAGTTTTTAATAACTGGATTTAGTATGAGCTTAAAGTAAAAAACAATAAAGAAAGCCGGTATTTATTCTTGAAAATCATTGACTAAAATAACGCAGTCCTTTTACCAATCTTTCTACTGCCGCTAAAGCTGTTTCTGGAGATAAAGAACCGTAGGCAAGACGCAAATAACAGCCTTCTGTTGTCCCAAAAGTTGAACCGGGTAACACCGCCACCCGCTGCCGCTCAATTAAACTTTTAACTAACTGAAAATCATTCTTGTCTGTGGGAATTTTCAGGAAGAAATAAAAAGCACCTTCCGCAGTGGCAACATCACAAATATCCCTAATCGATTCTAGAGCATTCAGGCAAATTTCTCTAACTTGACTGATGGTTTTTAACTGTTCTAAAGGATAGCTTTTACCCACCTGCAACGCTCCTAGGGCCGCGTATTGCGAAACCACCGGCGGACAGATTAAAATAGTATCCTGAATCTTATTAATCGCCTCAGATAAATGTTCCGGTACTACCATATAACCAATGCGCCAACTGGCAAAACCGTAGGCTTTTGAGAGACTAAATAAGGAAATAGTCCAGGATTCACTACCAACAATTGCCGCCGGAGAAAAGTGACGGGCATGGTTATAGGTAAAATACTCATAAGCCTCATCGTGAATGTGATAGATGCCCTTTTTTTGACAAATTCGATTGACTTCTCTTAGGGTATTTTCTGGATAAACTACTCCGGTGGGGTTATTAGGAGAAATCGTTACCACTGCCTTAGTTTTTTCCGTGATTGCCTCTTCAATGGCAGCCGGACACAATTGATAATTTTTGTCTGTGGCGACCAAAATTACTTGACAATTAGCCATTTTTATGGCCATTTCATGATTGAAATAAAAGGGAGTGTTGAGAATAATTTCATCCCCCGGGGAAGTAATGGCTAAAATGGCATTCATAAAAGCCATATTACTGCCCGCCGTCACAAAAATTGCCTGCTTATCGCTGATTTCTACCCGATTATCTTCGGCTAGTTTTTGCCGAATTACTGTTAATAAGGGGGGAATTCCCGCCACAGATTGATATTGATGATTTTTGGGATTAGCTAAGAATAAAGATAGAGATTCGATCGCCTGCTGGGGTGGATCATAGGAAACAACCCCTTGACCTAGGGAAATAGTGCCGGGGTTCGCTTTAATTAATTGACCGACCACGGGAATGATCGGTGTTTGTACCCCGTCCATGCGGGAGAGAAGGTTTTTCATTAAACTAATCAATGGAGCCGAGCAGAGTCGAACTGCTGTCCAAATTAGGTATTGACTGTCCGCTCATTCACAGGTTTAGTTTCGATTACCCTCGAAACGGGGACTGTCACTTATCCCGGACAGTGGGATGCTCTAGTTAAAGCTTAGACGGTTAACTAACTAGAGAAAGTTAAACGTGGCATCCGTTGGGGGTTTATCCATAGTCCTTAACGGAGTCAAACTATGAATGCTCGAGTCGATTAGAGACTATTAGGCAGCTACAGGAGCGGCTTTACGAGCGAAAGGAACGATGTTGTTCGCATTTACTTTTTGTTTGAGCCTTTGATTTACGAGAGGAGACTCACTCTCGACCTGTATCACGGGGGAGCTTTCGCTAACCTGTCGAAACCGTTGCGGCCCCTTGTGCTTACATTCTGATTATAGCACATTTTTTGATTAAGCTAATTGCGGCTCAATTGAGGATTTTTCCGATCTTGCCAAGGGTTAGAGCCAGGCTAGATTGGTAAAAAAGGGTTTTTATCGCTGATTTTTGGGAAAGTTATCCTATATTTGCGATCCAGCTGCCATGGTTGATGCCGAAGTTGCCTCAACTCTGAACATTTTCTGAAGATGCCCTGGCGTGGACGAGAGTGTAATTAATCCGTAAAGCTTCTACACGGGCGAAATGTTGAATATTACCCGTAACCAGTTCTAGATTAGATTGAATCGCCGTGGATGCGATCTGTAAATCGGCATGGGCGAGAATATTTCCCTGTTGTTCTAGTTGCGCTTGAATTTCTCCGTAAATTTTCGCTGTCAAGCGATCGAATGGCAGGATCGTGAATTCGGGGATAATTCTCGTTTCGATTTTTTCCAGAAAATGATTGCGCTTGGGGGAACGGAACGCACCTTTATATAGTTCGGCGATCGTGATACTGCTAGTATATTGATTTTCTCGATCGAGCGATCGTAACCATTGCAGATAGTCCAGTAGCGGGCGCTTGCGTAACATCTCTGAAATAGCATCGGTATCAAAGAGATAAGCCATCAGGTTCTCTCGTCCAAGATATTATCCAGTTCTTCGGCTAATTCTTCTGAATCTTCCCAATTTTCGCTTAAATTCGCTAACCCTCCCCTCTGACGAGCGCTTCTCAGTCGTTGCAATTGTCGGATATCTTCGTAACTCACTAGGGCAGCCACGGGTTTGCCGTAGCGGGTGATGACAACGTAGCCCTCTTGGAGAGCAAGATCGATCGATTCGGAAAGACGCGCTTTCACTTCGGCTGTCGAGAGGATTTTTGTCATTGATCTTAAGTTGGACATCTTGACCATAATAATTCTAGTATATCGATTTCCACTCATACCAGAGTCGATTCAAGGTTGATGCGCGATCGGCGGCGTTGTCAAGTTTGAAGATGATTGCGTATCGGAGCAGCATTGAAAACGCTTTGAGAGCAGGGCTTTCCTTGTGTCGCCATTCATTCTTCATCGGAAATTTTGGGTCTGAAACCCCGCCGTTCTAGGTTGGCTTTACGTTAGAATTAAAAGGCCAGTCTCGAAAACCAAGTGGACGGCGCAGCACCGTTCGGCTGAGCTCACGGCCGAAGCCTGGAAAACTCGGCTTAGGGGGTTCCGACCAGAAAAGCTTGGCCGGGTAAAAAGTCGCGCGCAACAAGTACAAGAAGCTATAGGCGGTCAACGTACCGTGGGACACACGGAATCGGGCTTCTGAAATGGGGCGAAAGTCTGTGG
>NZ_JAPZSR010000391.1:0-5580 GCF_027531875.1 Microcystis sp. LE19-84.1B
ATAATACAAGGTCAACAAAAAGATGTCAAGTTGTATCCTTAACAAGGGAACAATCAGACTAGGAGCCGTGTGAGGTGAAAGTCTCATGCACGGTTCTGAATGGGAGGGGAGGTCGGTGACGACCTTCTCGACCCCTAATAGTATGACAGCCTTTTTCTGATCAAGACGAAGTGTAACCTAATTTGCTATGGACGACCGACACCTCGCACCCCACACCCTGCCCCCAGAAAAAATTTTTTCGGCAAACCCTATTTATCCGGTATTGACCTTGAATAGCCATCGTTGCCCCTTGTTTCCTGTCGAGCGGCGAATGATTAATAATTTCTTTGTAAATCGCAAAACAGATAAAAAATTTCTATGAAAAAACTGGCAAAAATTGGCAAGACCAAAAATGCTGATCAGCTTGGAACAACTGAGATAGAGCATCGTCAATCTGGACATTCAAAATGTCACCAACTTGCCGTGATCCCGATGCTAATAGTCAGAGGGAGACTTGCATAATTTCAAAATCTAAGTTAATCTCTCCTAAAAGTCACCTTTAGGTATTTTGACTAAAAAGAAAGTTGCCTAACTTCTACTCTAGCCTCAAGGCTAATGCTGAAAGCTAGAATCATCGGCTTCATCGACTGGCTCTAGCTAACTCTTTACACCACAGGAGGTCTGTTTGAAAGAGACTTTTATCCACAACCCCATGACATCCGCTACCCCAGAACAGAATAGCAATGCTGAGTCTAACCGAGTCCGTTGCTCGGCTGCCCTGCTGGGATTAGCACTCTCTCTGGGAGTACCTAGCCTTCTCAACTCCACCTCAGAATCAGCCCAGGCCGCCAATTCTGTACCTCCGGAATGGGAAGTGATCGACCTGTCCCAAAAAGCCAAAGCTGCGGGTAAAGAACTAAAAGAACCGCAAATAATCCAATCCCAAGCACTTGCTACCGTCAAATTCATCGCCACATCAGTAGTTGACCATCAGGTAAAACCGGGAGAATCCCTGTGGAGTTTAGCCGACACCTATCAAACCACCCCTTCAGCGATCGCTACCCGCAATAATCTCTCCCCCCAATCCGATCTGATTATCGGACAAACCTTAAAAATTCCCACTCCTGAGCAGTTGCCCCCGGCAGCCCCGGCAGCAACTCCTGAGCAGTTGGATAGTTCCTCTGCTAGTCTGCGTCAAACCCGTCAACGTCTCCAAGAAAGTTTGGCCGCCTTGCGAACCGAGGAAACCCCCCATCAGTCCAATTCTGGGGAAACAGTAATCGTTACTGAAACTACCGCTCTCGTTCCCGATAATTCGCCAACTAGCGTCGAGATTCCCGTTATTGCTCCCGAAGAATCCCCTCGACCAACCAGCCAGGTGATCCCGATTCCCGTTCCCACCCCTGAAAGCGATCGCACGATAGCCCCAATTGCCGTTAATCCTCCCTTGACAAGCAGACCGGAAATTCCCAGCGTCGCCCTACGAAATCCGGCTCCTGTGACTGAAATTCCCGCCGTTCCCAATCCTCGGGTCATAATTCCCCCAGAAAATCAAGTTTATCGGGTTCGGCCAGGAGATACCTTAAACACGATCGCTCGCGCTCTCGGCATCACCCCCGCCGAATTAGCCAGGGAAAACGGCATTGACAACCCCAACCGGATTAAAGTTAATCAAACCCTAGTGATTCCCGACCGCTCTGCCAACGCTAGAGTTAATCAAAATCTTACTCCCTTGGTCGCCGATCGCCCTAGATTGTCCTTTAACCCCAGCAATCGACAAAATTTGCCCGCCGCCACCGCCACCACGGGGACGGAAGAATTCCCCGAAAATATCACCGGCAGCTATCGGGAAAGATTGCGCCAAGAGGTGGCTAATCTGCGGGAAACTAACCTTTCGGAAACCCAGAAAAGTATCGCTATTCCCGTCGATAATCCCGCAGAAACCCTCGATGATCGGCAAATAACCCCTAATCCCCAATGGAACGCCCTTCGTTCTCGTTCTAACCAAAGCATCCCCCCACAGATTATCGGTTCGGCTCCTACGAATGTGGAAGAATATAATGACCGCCTACGAATTCCCGTCGGCGAAACCGTAGAACCTTCCCTTCCCCCCCTCACTAATCCCGATGAGTATTTACCTAATCCCGCCCCGATTTTTACCGGCTTTATCTGGCCCACTAGAGGTGTGTTAACCTCCGGTTTCGGTTGGCGCTGGGGCAGACCTCATCGCGGCATCGATATCGCCGGTCCAGTGGGTACACCAGTTGTGGCGGCGGCTGCCGGTGAAGTAATCGCCTCCGGTTGGAATTCGGGTGGTTATGGCAATCTGGTGAAACTGCGTCACCCCGATGGTAGCGTCACTCTCTATGCCCATAACAGCCGTCTGTTGGTGCGTCGCGGCGAAACTGTTCAGCAAGGCGAGCCAATCGCCCAGATGGGTAGCACCGGTTTTAGCACCGGCCCCCACCTACATTTCGAGGTTCACCCCTCCGGCCAGGGCGCAGTCAATCCCATCGCTTTCCTGCCAGGCAGACGTTAAAGATACCCCCAAAGGGAAGATTTTTTCTTCCCTTTTTTGCTCTTGTGCAATTGGGTGATTATGTGTTATGATTGATAACTGTGTAAACAACGGCTTAGTAGCTCAGTTGGTCAGAGCAGGGGACTCATAAGCCCAAGGTCGGCAGTTCAAATCTGCCCTGAGCCATCGCAATCAACCTCCTCTTGGGAGCCTCCTGGCATTTTTTTCGCTCTTGTCGGGCCGAACGGAAGTTCCCCCATACAATCGTTCCCTAAAAAAAACTGTTCCTTGAACCCAGCAAAAATCTCCCCAACACCTGCCCCCCACCAAAGCCCTTTTTTTGATTCTAGGAAATTCGCACCCATAAGTATGGGAAAGGACTTGACTTTATCCGCGGTTTGCGCTATGCTTTTCTTATAATGGGAATCTGTGCAAATTTCTTTAGGTGCAAATATTCCGATTATGAATAAAATCTTTTAAAAATATTATCTCAAAATCTCCCCACAAAAGCAAGCAAAATTTTGCCGATAATTGTTAAGTTTTGTTAAAAAGAAATACAGAGATCGGCCTTTATCGATGCAGAAGGTATCACCCCCGAACAAAAACAGGATTTGATTCGACTTACTTGCGAATCACCAGCGATTATTTTTTCCCTTGCAGTAAACCAAAACGAATTAAACCCGACTCGTAACCGCGCCGCATTAACCCTAAAGATAAGGCCCCTTGGATAGTAGTATAACCGCTTGCTAACAAACCAGCGATCGCATCTGTGCTGAGGGCCGAATCAATCACCACATCCCAAAAAGCCGCCACCGATAGAGACCAATCATCGGTTTTTAGGTCTTGAAAGCCAACTTCACGGGCAATATCGGCGTATTCTGGCAAAGAAATCACATAGGGCAGACAATAAACCTGATAAATCTCGTTTAATAGTTTAATCTCCCCTTCCGTTAAATTACCGGCCAGGGAAGTGGTGGGACGATGACACCAAGTGGCCATCAAAAAAGTCCCCCCGGGCTGCAAAACCCGATAACATTCCCGCAGAAATTGCCTTTTATCGGGCATATGTTCGCCACTTTCCAAAGACCAGACCAGATCAAAATTATTCTCAGGAAAGGGGGTTTTTAGGGCATCAGCCACACAAAAACTCACTTGTTCCCCTAAATTGAACTCTTGCGCTCTTTGGCTGGCTCTAGCGGCTTGTACCGGGGAAAGGGTAATCCCCACCCCTTGGCTGTGAAATTTTTCGGCCAGATAAAGGCTACTGCCACCAATACCACAACCCACATCGAGAATCTGATTAGCGCCGGTGACACCACCCCAAGTTAATAATTCTTCTATTAAATCAATTTGTGCCTGACGGCGATCGAGTTTAATCTTGCCGCCGCGACCGTAGTAACCATGGTGCATATGTTCGCCCCAAATCCTTTCCCATAGTCCACTAGAGGAGTCATAAAAATCGGCTATTCGTTGATAAAGTTCCATGGTGATTTCCTAAGTAAGTGGGTGGAATTAAATATAAGATGAACTGGTAATGTTCTAGACCTGTGGATCGTATTTCTGCGAGGTAGTCAATCTATTCATTGTGACTTGTTTTGTCCACAGATTCAGAACACTACCGACAAATAAATCTTTTTTTGTCTATAAAAACCTGTGTAACAATATAGCCTTTTGGAGAGTTATCAAGCAGCATTGCGCCTTTGCTAAACAGCCTAGGAGGCTCTCTTAGGTTTGGTGGATAAAATGTATTCTAAGACACAGTCCTGCTGGGGAGCGAGTGGAAGGAACCACTCCAGACACAGAGGACACAAAGATTGATCGCTTCTATAGTAAGTTAAACTGGTCGCAACGCGCTCGCTACGCGAGATCACACAAAGAATAAGAGAGCCATACTTTTGATGAATAGGGACAAAATTCCATCTTTTTTACGCCTCATTGTCCATATTTATCTCGATATTTTTTAATGGCTGTTTTGAGGTTTCCTTGAAGTTCCGGGGGATTTTCCATAATGGACATAAATAAGTCTCGATCTCGATCTGAAAGAATCAATCTTTCCTGAGTGTCTATGTCTTGTTTGGCAATAGGTAACAGGTGAAGAAGAGTATAAGCACTTAAGGAAATTCCTCTGAGGGAGGCGGCTTTTTCGAGAAGTTCTTTTTGTTCTTGAGTCACTCTCAAGTCTATACGGCTATCTTTAACCTTTGAGGTTTCTGACATAAGGGGTTTCTCCAGTATTGAGTTCCGATGTTTCTAGTTTAACAGATTTAGGCGGACAAAGTACACAGAAAAGAAGAGGAGGAAATCATCAGTCTTTAGAGAGAGTTGACAGAAAAGTAGCCAGTGGTATAATATTCCCGAAGATGTGTCGTTAACCTAATCTATTTGTATTTACCCTTGTGCGATACTTGGATTATCTATCTAGAACTCAATTGACTGAATCCACCTTAACAGAACTGCATCAGAAAATCGATGCTGGTGTGAGAATAGCGATCTAGGAGAGTCTATCAGCATTTTAAAAGATGGCTAAATTGTCACCTTAACGGCCGAGCAAATTCCCCCCAAATCACAATAATAAATGCTTTCATTATCAAGATTTGGTAGTATTAAATAGGGAGTGAAATTTTATGACTAGAATTAAGCGTAGGCAATTACTATCCCTGACTGGTTCTTTATTAGCCACTTTAGGATTGAGCCAGTTGGAATTGAAACAGCAAGCCATTCTTTATCGTAGTGTACTGGCAGAAAATACACCTCGTAAACGGGCATTATTAGTGGGTGTTAATAATTACCCAGATACTAGATGGATACCCCTTGAAGGTGCAGTCAATGATGTCAAACTACAACAGGAATTACTCATTCACCGTTTTGGATTTCAGTCCGATCAAATTTTGCTTTTAACTGATCATGAAGCAACTCCCTCGGTAATGATTCGGTAGTAGTGGCGTAGCCCTCTTGCTTACCTGGTATGAATTGTGTAAAATATTTATTAATAAAAATAATTGGAACCCGCTCAGTCTTTAAACCTCTAGCTTGATTATGACTTTTCTGATAAATATCTTTTTCTGGCTCCTGTCTGGCTTACT
>NZ_JAPZSR010000019.1:0-6714 GCF_027531875.1 Microcystis sp. LE19-84.1B
GAAAAAAGATTTGAAGCCTATTTAAAAACCTTAACGGAGCAAAATCTATGATTACCTTTGATGAAGAAATGGATAAACTGCCCTCTGAAAGAAGGGCAAAAATTGAAGCTAAAACCCAAGAGCTTTTACAAGAAATGCAAATCATTGATGAACTTCTTCAACGCCTAGGACTTTCTTCAGAAGAAATCACGGAAAGCGAAAGTGAACAGCCATGTTTTTCAGCAAAATCGGATGATTTAAAACAACATCTTACCCTAGAAAATTTAACCCGTATGATGAGGGAATTAGGGGGAGAATGGGAACTTACCCTTAAATTTCCTGAGCAACAAGTGATTAAATTAAGTAGTGAGCGCCCGTAGTTTCTAGGTTGGTTTTAGCGAATAAATATGTTAAAGAAAACCTCTTCCGTTCAGGGAATAGGAAACAACTGGTGGAAACTAGATCGGGGAATTTCTATTCCCAGTGAGCTAGAATTAATTAATGATCGAGGTAATCACTGGTTATGGAAACCCTTATTTCCCATGTCAATAGAAACCTATCAACAAGCCTTAAGGGTAATTGGTGAATTTTTTTATCGTGTAAGTTGAGGTAAACTATGAAAACTCTATCATTTAAAGACATCCAATTTATTATCGAAGCTCTCGAATCCCTTCTCAAAAATTATAGTGACCGTATTCAACAAATAGAAGCTCTCGAAAACTATGAAGATGAAATTGCAGACTTAAGTAATGATTCTCTATTTTTACAAGAATTAATTACTGACTTACAAAATCAACAAACACAAGAATTGGCTCTACTTGTGCCTGAATTTGATTTGCAAAAAATGTCTTTACAAACATTAATTAAACAAGGAAAAACCTTGTCAATTGAGGAAAAATTAATCTTAGTGGAATCTCTAACTTCATCAATCCGCGAAGAATATAATCTAATGCGAACCTGAAATGAGAAATCAATGATTACTTATTTAGCCACCGTTCATAAAGTCCGTAGTCGTCGTCTTTTATATGCTAAATTAAAACAAACCAAAAAAGCCAAAATTGACCTAGAATAAGCAGCTATAATATTCTACCAACAGAATAATATGGCAACTTATGAAACGGTGATGCAATTTTTACGCAAATTAGGGGGATAATACTAACTCCAGTTATTAAAGACTGATTATTTATTCCTCCTTTTGCCTCTTGCCCCGCGCCCCCCCGATGTCGGGGGGGGTGGGGGGGTTGCCTTTTGGCTATCCTGATATGTAGCCTATACTCAACGGATTTAGTATAAGTGGGAGTGTGAATTATCAGTAGTTAGTTTTTTCTAGTCTAGTCTGTTAATTGTTCATTAAAAACCTTCGGGATGGATGTTATTTTATGACCTTAAAACAACTCATACAAGACAAACGAGAGGATATCCTACAAATTGCCACCAAACATGGTGCTTTTAATGTGCGTGTATTTGGTTCCGTTGCTAGAGGAGAGGAAACCGAAAATAGTGATATTGATTTTTTAATTGATTATGATTTAGCTAAAACATCCCCTTGGTTTCCCGGTGGATTATTAGTTGATTTAGAGGCTCTCTTAGGGTGTAAAGTGGATGTAGTAACTGAAAAAAGCCTTCATCATCTAATTAAACAGCGAATCTTAAAAGAGGCAATTAAGTTATGAATGAAGATCAAGTTTATCTTGAATACATTTTAGACTGTATTGATAAAATTAAGGAGTATTCCCAAGGCGGAAAACAGGAGTTTTTTGCTAATTCAATGATCAGCGATGCTATCATTAGACGTTTACAAACTTTGGCAGAATCAACTCAAAGGCTTTCGGAGGAATTAAAGGCAAATATTCCCGATGTTGACTGGCGTAATATTTCTGGTTTTAGGAATATTTTAGTACATGATTATTTAGGGGGAATTGACCTTAATACAGTTTGGGAGGTGGTAGAAAATTATTTGGATGATTTGAAAGAACAGATTTTAAGGCATCTAGAATCAGTTTCGTAGGTTGGGTTGAGCGAATAAATATGTTGAAGAAAACCTCTCAATTCCCAGGAAAAGCGAAACCCAACAGCCAACACCTAAATCCGTCTGAATCTTTTTGTTGGGTTTCCTTACGTCAATCCAATCGACGGTAATTAATACTTAAAATAGCAAGGTAACAGCCATGATCAAACCTTCGATCGCCCTCATCCTTCTTTTCTCCCTACTGCCTCAACCCGGGTTAACCCTTGTTACCCCGGCTGCCGGAAATATTTCTAATGATCCCATTCTGACGGCACAGGGCGATCGGGCGCTTACCGAGGAGCAAATCCTACAACGAGTCACCGTTAAGATTACTAACGAGACAAATCGGGGATCGGGGACGATTATTGCTAAAAAAGGCGATAATTACCTTGTCCTAACCAACGCCCACGTTATCCGCAACACGAAAACCCTACAGCTACAAACTTACGACGGCCACAGCCGTGCGGCCCGCATCGTCCCCAATTCCCTATCGGAGAATCAAGATCTCGCTCTGCTGGAGTTTAGCGATACCCGGGATTATTCGATCGCCACCATCGCGCGGTTTACCCCCAATCAAGACGAGATCGGTTTAGAAGTGGTGGCTGCGGGATATGTTGCCGAAACGGGACAGTATCGGGTGACGACAGGAAAGATCGAACAGGTGAGCGATCGACCCCTCCTGGAGGGCTACAGCGTCGGTTATAGTGGCGATATCGTGCAGGGAATGAGTGGCGGCGGTATCTTTTTCGAGGGGGAGTTAATCGGCATTAACGGGCGATCGGCCCATCCGATTCTCTCTAACTACACCTACGAAGACGGCACAAAACCCACAGACGCAGAAATCCAACAGATGAGAGCGGTTAACTGGGGCATTCCCATCAATACCCTATTAACCTACATCAAGCCCGAAATCCTGACCGCGTACCAATTACCCTTACCGAAAAGCTCGCGGGGCATCGAAAACCCCACCTATACCGGCTATATCGCCCAATTAGAAACAAAAGCCAAGGGTTTCACCGTGCGGATCAATAGTAGCAGTCAGTCCAACGGTAGCGGTGTCATTATCGCCCAGCAGGGAAAAATCTACACCGTCCTAACCGCCGACCACGTCCTCTGTGAGAAAATCGCCGAGGAGAAAACCTGTGCCGATTACACCTATACCCTCACCACCAAGGACGGCAAAACCCTTCCCCTCGACAGAAAAACCATTATTCGACAGGAAGGGGTCGATCTGTCCATTTTTACCTTCGAGAGTAACGAGAATTATCCGGTCGCAGAAATCGCCAACTATAGCCCCAATCGAGAGAGTCCCGTTTTTGTGGCGGGATTTCCCAAAATCGGCGATAAACAAGCGGGATGGCTCTTTAGCGGCGGTGCTGTCAAAAGTCAGGAGGAAGGACTTCTCGCCACGCGACAGAGTGATTTTACGATTACCCAAAGTGGGGCATCGATCAGGGTTAGTTCCCTGAGCGGCGGTTACGATATGGTTTATACCAGTATTACCTTCGGCGGTATGAGCGGCGGCCCAGTCTTAAACGCTGCCGGACAGGTGATCGGTATTCACGGGCGCTCCGAGGGGGTTAAGGGTAAAATTCAGCTAGGTTTTAGCTTAGGGATTCCGATTAGTAGTTTTATCGGTTTACAGGAAAGATTTCGAGTTAAATTATCTTCTTTCGTTACCGCTCAACCCCAGTTAACAGCACAACAACAGCAGGAGATCGATCGCACTCTTGTCAGTGTAGAAGTACCGGAAACCAACGCCTCCGAAGACATCTGGATCGAGCGGGGAAATCAACTCTGGCGCTTGAAAAAAGACGATCGGGCCCTGCAAGCCTTCGATCGGGCGATACAATTAAACAATCCCGAATACACCTATTTAGCTTGGTACGGTAAGGCAAGGGTTTACGGGCCCAAATACAAAGCTCGAGAAGCGATCGAAGCCCTCGAGCAAGCCCTCGCCACCCTACCCGCTCGCGAGAAAGGTTCGGAATTTCATGGGGAAATTTTAAATTATCAGGGTGTATTTTATGGGAAGATGAATCAATCCGAAAAAGCGATCGATAGTTTTGAACAAGCGATCAAAATCTCTCCCCAGAATCCCAACTATTACAATAGTCTATCGTCGGTACTACGAAACGTAAAACGGTACGATCGAGCCTTAGCAGCGATTAACCGCGCTATAGAAATCGCTCCCCGCTCCAGTTGGTATAGCAATCGCGGGAATATATACAAGGACCTAAAAAAATGGGATCTCGCTTTAGCCGATTATAATCAAGCTCTGACGTTGAATCCGAATAATTCTAGGGCGTATATAGCTCGCGCCGATGTGTACGAAGAGCGGAGAGAATGGGATTTAGCCCTGGCTGATTATAACCGAGCCATCGAGATCGATGCTAATTTCGCGGCAGCCTACCAGTCCCGGGGAATTTTTTACACGGAGCGAAAACAATGGGATTTAGCCCTAGCGGATTTTAACAAAGCGATTACCATTGATCCTAATGATCCTAGCTCTTATGAAATGAGAGGTGTTTTTTATAATTTTCAACGTGAAGAGGAGTTAGCGATCGCCGATCTCACAAAAGCGATCGAAATCAATCCCTATTCCGTTCTCGCCTATTTAATGCGCGGTTTAGCCTACGAAAACTGGCAAAAATGGGACTTAGCTCTAGCGGATTATCGGAAAGGAATCGAACTCGATCCGAATTCCGGCTTCGGTTATGAGAGTCGCGGGCGATTCTATTCGGAGCGGCAAGAATGGGACCTAGCCCTAGGGGATTTTAATAAAGCGCTCGAACTCGATCCGAATTCCGGCAACGGTTACCAGTTGCGGGGAACTCTTTACACTAACCAGAAAAAGTGGGATCTCGCTCTCGCTGATTTTAACAAGGCGATCGAACTCGGTTATTTTAGTAGTTATGTCAATCGAGGAAATGTTTATTCTCAACAACAAAAGTGGGATCTCGCACTTGCTGACTTTAACAAGGCGATCGAACTCTCGCCATCCCCCGAATTCGCTTACGGATCTAGAGCAGTTTTATACTGGGATCGAAAAGAATGGGATCTCGCCCTCACCGATTTAAGCCAAGCGATCCGAATTAATCCCTATTTCAAGTTAGCCTATCGAATGCGGGGAGATATTTATCGCAATCAAAATCAACTCGATCTCGCCCTCGCCGATTATAACAAGGCGATCGAGCTTAATAGTAACGATGCAGAACTGTATTACAACCGTGGGGAAATTTACCGACAACAGCAAAAATCGGATATCGCCTTAGCTGATTACAGTCGGGCGATCGAACTCGATCCGAAATACTGGTCGGCTTATTTACAACGTTATATTATTTATGATCAACAAAAGAAATGGGATTTAGCGATTGCAGATATCACGAAAGTTATCGAGATCAAGCAATTTCCCAGTGCCTACGTCGCACGCGGCCTCAAGTACCTAGAATGGCAAAAATGGGATTTAGCTCTAGCAGATTTTAATAAGGCGATCGAGCTTAAGCCGGATGATGCTTCGTTTTACTTTACGCGAGGAATGCTTTACTATCAAACTCAAAAATGGGATTTAGCTCTAGCGGATTTTAATCAGGCGATCGAGCTTAAGCGAGACAATGCTTCATTTTACTCTACGCGAGGAATGCTTTACTATCAAACTCAAAAATGGGATTTAGCTCTAGCGGATTTTAATCAGGCGATCGATCTCGATTCCAATCGCAAGGACTCTTATAGTTTCCGGGGAGACATTTACAAAAGACAAAAACGCTATCCCGAAGCTCTCCAAGACTATCAAAAAGTTCTCGAACTGGACGAAAAAAATCTGATTGCGATTACCAATATTGGCTTAATTTATTACGAACAAGGCGATCTAAATTTGGCCAGTAGCCAATTTCAAAAAAGTCTGGAAATTAACCCCCAATCTGCTGAAAATCAACTGGCTCTCGCTGTTACTCTCTACCGTCAAGGCAATACGGGGAAAGCGATCAAACTTGCTAAAAGTGCGCTTAAAATCGACCCTGAATTTGCTCAGGTTGAAACCCTGCAAAAAAATCTCTGGGGTGATCAAATCATCGCTGATGCTCGAAAACTGCTCTCGCAACTGTAGTAGTTTCTTAGGTTGGGTTGAGCGAATAAATATGTTAAAGAAAATCTCTCAATTCTCAGGGAAAAGCGAAACCCAACACCTAAATCTGTCTGAATCTTTTTGTTGGGTTTCCTTGGGTGTATTGTTGGGTTTCCTTACGTCAACCCAACCTACTGTAGAGTTCGTAGGTTGGGTTGAGCGAATAAATATGTTAATGAAAACCTCTCAATTCACAGGAAAAGCGAAACCCAACACCTAAAACTGTCAGAATCTTTTTGTTGTGTTTCCTTGGGTGTATTGTTGGGTTTCGTGCCTCAACCCAACCTACGGTAATTGCTATGATTACTATAATCCGTAGTCGTGGTGTTTTATATGCCAAATTAAAACAAACCGAAAAAGCCAAAATTAATCTACAACAAGCGGCTATAATATTCTACCAACAGAATAATATGGCAACTTATGAAAAAGTGATGCAACTTTTACGCGAATTAGGGGGGTGAAGTAGAAATCATCAATTATGGAAAGTCGAGAAATTATCAAAAAACTGAAGGATGAGGGATGGTATCAAGTAGGTACAACAGGAAGTCATCATCATTTTAAACATCCCCATAAAAAAGGGAAAGTGACTGTTCCTCACCCTAAA
>NZ_JAPZSR010000465.1:0-2207 GCF_027531875.1 Microcystis sp. LE19-84.1B
TTAAAGGAAGAATTTAGAAAGATTTATGAAACCTCAGAGAATCCGACAGAAGGACTGCTATCCATCTCGGAATGGTTGGCAAAATCCTCCAGTGTTTTTACCAAGAGTTGTCAAACAATCCGAAACTGGTTTGGAGAAATCATTAGTTATTTCGAGCGAAGGACCACGAATGGGGTGGTCGAGGGAATCAACAATAAACTTAAACTAATAAAACGGAGAGCATATGGCTTGAGAAACTTTCGGAATTTTTGGGTTAGAAGTATGTTATCTTGGCATCTTGTCTGTTGATTTAGCATAAAGAGTAACGAAGAGCCATAAATCTTAAACCCTATTAGGGATTGAAACGAGAACGTAATCCTTGCAATCGTGGGAACCCAACCGTTCCAATTAATCTTAAACCCTATTAGGGATTGAAACTCACCCGGATTTACCTGGGTTGATTAAGGCGGCTATGGTTCCAATTAATCTTAAACCCTATTAGGGATTGAAACAGTCCCACCCGCCGCGACTTCTCACAGATTTTTACCGTTCCAATTAATCTTAAACCCTATTAGGGATTGAAACCGATGATTTCGCCACTGGTGGAAATTAACTGACGGGTTCCAATTAATCTTAAACCCTATTAGGGATTGAAACATTTGATTTGCATTGAAGCACTTTTTAGAAAGGAAGTTCCAATTAATCTTAAACCCTATTAGGGATTGAAACAGGGGTCGGTGTTCGGCAATGGCGGTTAGATAATCGTTCCAATTAATCTTAAACCCTATTAGGGATTGAAACGGCAATTCCTATTTTGGGTGGAAAGCCAATAATCGTTCCAATTAATCTTAAACCCTATTAGGGATTGAAACCTTAAAGCGGTGACATCTGAGGGGGGACGCTTTTAGTTCCAATTAATCTTAAACCCTATTAGGGATTGAAACTCGCTAATTTTAGCTTCTAAAAGCTTTTCCCCGTGTTCCAATTAATCTTAAACCCTATTAGGGATTGAAACTGCGGAGGATGATTTAGGGGAACCTGATTATCCAGGTTCCAATTAATCTTAAACCCTATTAGGGATTGAAACCCTATTGGTTGCCAACTGGCACTCTCATAAAAAAGGTTCCAATTAATCTTAAACCCTATTAGGGATTGAAACAAAAAAAAATGGATGGCCGTATCATCATGCAAAAGTTCCAATTAATCTTAAACCCTATTAGGGATTGAAACCTTGTCCACTATTCTCAGGTAGTCATTCTCAATCAGGTTCCAATTAATCTTAAACCCTATTAGGGATTGAAACATTGGATGCTTCCGATTTGGATCAAAATGGCTAGTTCCAATTAATCTTAAACCCTATTAGGGATTGAAACACGTACACTTCTTTCGCTACGATTTTGATATACGTTCCAATTAATCTTAAACCCTATTAGGGATTGAAACGATTTGCCTTTTAGTCCCGGCAGTGATTATGATCGTTCCAATTAATCTTAAACCCTATTAGGGATTGAAACCCTGCTAGAGAACATTGGCAACTACCAGCGCCACAGTTCCAATTAATCTTAAACCCTATTAGGGATTGAAACCCCCATGGCGATCGAGTGGTAGCAATTCTGGGGGGTTCCAATTAATCTTAAACCCTATTAGGGATTGAAACTCATGAACCGAATATTGTGCCTTATGTTGTTCCTGAGTGTTCCAATTAATCTTAAACCTTATTAGGGATTGAAACTTTACTTGACATTTCTAGTAGGGTTATGGTAGATTTAAGTTAGGTTCCAATTAATCTTAAACCCTATTAGGGATTGAAACGAAGTCTTGACACTGAGCGAAGTCGAACCCTTCGGGTTCCAATTAATCTTAAACCCTATTAGGGATTGAAACGAAGTCTTGACCGAGGCTCGCTTAAGAGAATTTTTGTTCCAATTAATCTTAAACCCTAATAGGGATTGAAATATAATAAAAGAGCGAAAACCAATAGGAGGTTCCAATTAATCTTAAACCCTAATAGGGATTGAAACGGTAAATATGCTTATTGTTCCTCACTCTATTGTTATTCCAATTAATGTTAATCCCTATTAGGGATTGAAACACCCTAAAGATTCAACGGCATTAGAAGCGATTATCGCGCCAATTCAGACTTGAATTGGCGTTTTTGTTCAGAATTTAAGTGATTAGGGGCTGACCTAGATAGGGCTGGCTGAATAATGGTAAAACCCTTTTAAAAT
>NZ_JAPZSR010000385.1:0-42087 GCF_027531875.1 Microcystis sp. LE19-84.1B
AAAAAGCGAGAATCAAAGTAGCAAGGATTCACGCTCGAATCACCGATAACAGAAAAGACCATTTACATAAGCTAACCACTCAATTAGTTCGTGAAAACCAAACGATTGTAGTTGAGAATTTAGCCATCAAGAATATGGTCAAAAACCCGAAATTATCTCAGGCAATATCTGATGTAAGCTGGGGAGAAATTACCCGACAATTAGCCTATAAATGCCGTTGGTATGGAAGAAATTACATCGAAATAGATAGATGGTTTCCTAGCTCTAAAAGGTGTAGTAATTGTGGGCATATTGCTGAGAAAATGCCGTTAAATGTTCGAGAATGGGACTGTCCAGACTGTGGGACTCACCATGACCGAGATGTTAACGCTAGTAAAAATATTTTGGCCGCAGGGCTTGCGGTGTCAGTCTGTAGAGCGACCATAAGACCAGAACAGAGTGAATCTGTTAAGGCAGGTGCGGAACCCCGCAAGGGAAAGAAGCAGAAACCTAAATCGTGAGGTTTGGGAATCACCGTCCGTTTTACGGCGGCGAGGATGTCAATAATCTACACCTATCTGGAATTCTCAAAAAACATTTTCCCACCTTCTCGCTAGTAAGAGGGTGGGATTTGAGAATTCTTAGGGAAATTGGTTCTTCGGTTTTTGTTATGCAATGGACGGGGGTTATAAGGGATGGAACCCTTATATAGAAAGGCATTTGGCGATTTTTGTCAATTATTTTTGATCTAGAGCGAACTAATCAATTAAGTCTCTTGCCAGATAAGGATTTAGTCGATTTATGCCCCCCTATCGAACCATACCAGGTAACGAAGAACCGGGAAATTTTCTTTAATTTAGGTTTTGATTCTCTTGGTTTTTGCGCTTGAGGTTTTGCAGTTGTTGCAGCAGTACCTCGATTTCCGCTTCTAGATGCAGGTATTTCACCTGTTGGTCAGCTTGGTAGGTGGTGCGAATCTGTTTCATGGCGGAGGATTCCTTAGTTAGTACAGTTGTCATAGCGGTATCTATAGAGTGCTAATTATGTTCAATTGTTTCAATTTGTATATAGTACCTTAACAATGTCTTAAAGAAAACCTTTTTATGGTAGTTTCTCAACTGGCACAGGATGAAAGAGGGAAAAAATTCTTGCAACCAAGGGGATCGGAGTGCGATATACTCAGTCGCGAACGATATTGGCAAGCATGACCATGGTAGCGGTAGCAATTTTAGCGGCGGGTAAGGGAACCCGAATGAAGTCCAGCCTTCCGAAAGTTTTACATCCCCTCGGCAGTCGCTCGCTAGTGGAACGGGTGCTTAATGTCAGCGAATCCTTACATCCCCAGCGAAAACTGGTGATTATCGGTTATCAAGGGCAACAGGTGCGAAATACTCTACAGCATCTCGATGATATCGAATTTGTTGAACAAAAGGAACAGTTAGGCACTGGCCATGCTATTCAGCAGTTAATCCCCCATTTAGAGGACTTTCAGGGGGATTTGTTGGTCTTAAATGGCGATGTTCCCCTATTGCGTCCCGAAACCTTGCAAAATCTTCTCCAGATTCATCAAGACCATGGTAACGCTGCCACCCTCTTAACTGCTAACCTCCCTAACCCGAAAGGTTACGGTCGAGTTTTTTGTGATGGCAATAATCTCGTTAAGCAGATTGTGGAAGAAAGAGACTGTACCGATGCCCAACGACAAAACCACCGGATTAATGGAGGCATATACTGCTTTAATTGGTCAAGATTAGCGGCTATACTGCCTAATTTAACCCCCAATAACGATCAAGGTGAGTATTATCTCACGGATGTGGTCAATTTTCTCGATCCCGTCATGGCCGTGGATGTGGAGGACTTTTTAGAAATTAGCGGCATTAACGATCGCAAACAATTGGCCGCCGCCTATGATATCCTACAAACTAGAGTCAAAGATGATTGGATGGCCGCTGGAGTCACCATAATTGACCCCGATAGTGTCACCATTGAGGATACTGTCACCCTCAGTCCCGATGTGATTATCGAACCCCAAACCCATCTGCGCGGTGAGACGATAATCGCTTCTGGTTGTCGTATAGGTCCGGGGAGTTTAATCGAAAATAGTCGCATAGGCAGCGATGTAACGGTCTTATTTTCGGTTATTTCTGATAGTCAGGTGGATTCTGGTTGTCGTATCGGTCCCTATGCTCATTTGCGCGGAGAAGCGAAAATTGGGGCTAATTGTCGAGTCGGTAATTTTGTTGAAATTAAAAAAAGTGACATCGGCAATAAAACCAATATTGCCCATTTATCCTATCTGGGAGATGCCACTTTAGGGGAAAAAGTTAACGTTGGCGCGGGAACAATTACTGCTAATTACGATGGCGTGAAAAAACATCAAACTATGATCGGCAGTGGCACAAAAACTGGGGCAAATAGTGTTTTAGTGGCTCCTTTAAAATTAGGAAAAAATGTCACCGTGGCTGCCGGTTCAACTATCACTAAAAATGTCCCCGATAACGCTTTAGTTATTGCTCGCGAAAGTCAGCGTGTGATCGAAAATTGGGCAGATCAGTTTCAGTAGGTTAATTCCGGGATTTAAGGCAAGAAAACTGTTGCTAAATTCCGAGATTAGAGTCAAGATAAACGGGGAGGGAAAGAAAGAGGGGTTGAGTACCATTCAACCGGCGTTGCTGATTTGAGATATGAATCTTCTTTTGTGGGATTTTTAAAACCTAGACCCAAACTAACTTTTGGATGGGTGCAAGATTGTCATTCATACCTTGATTCAGCAACGCCCTTTTTTTTGCTTCCTCTCAGATTAACTCCTGTCAGTTCGCCGTAACAGACAAGGCAGTCAGTGATTTTTGTCTGTTGCAATTTATTTTAATTTTCCAAAGTCTTAATTGTAACCACCTGCGGCGGTGTAGAATCAGGTGGATAAATAACATCTAATTGTACTTTTCTTTGAGTTCCTGGTTTTAAATCTAGTTTTAATAAAGGCTCTAAAACCTGCCCTGTTCTATGCCATAAATGTACATAACTGGTTTGTTGTTTACCTTGATCATCGCTATATTTTAAACGCACTGTACCACGGAAAAAGGGAAAGTCTAATGATGGTTTTCTAAATTTAATTCCTTTTTCAGATAGTCTATCTTCTTTTAAGGGAGTTTCTAAAGTGATGCTAACTGTCTGATTTTTATTAGTGTTATTAGTTAAAGGTATGTTGAGTTGATATTCTACCCCATAGTTACCATGTGCTTCGTAAGCAGTATCAGGATACCGCACTAGCATTTTTGCGGTTTGGCTTTGTTCTGTTCCTAACCTTCCACCCCGTAAGGTGGCTATGGGATAAGAAATAGTTTTACCTGGTTCGGGAATAGTCAGGGTTTGGGTTTTGGTGTTGTCTGTGAGGTTTGCTTTCCATGTTGCACCTTCGGATATACCTGCGACTCTGCTGTAAATTAATTGACCTCCTTTTGCATCTGGGGGTGTGGGGGTTTTATCTCTTGGTCCTGCAAAGTTACCGTTATTTAATAAGTCTTGCCATTCTTTTAATGTGGGTGCGCGCTCGCTACCATCAGCATTTTTTTTCGCAAACATGGCTAAACTCGCTGCATAAATTTTACCACTGCTATTTAATCGGAAAAAACTGGATCTCCCATTGACAGGTTTTTCTAAATTTCTGACTGGGATAGGATGGTTTAATAACATTTGACTTCCCCCAGCAGCAATGACTATTCTTGCTGGAAATTCTTTTTGACGTACTCCCCGCAAAACATCCGCTACTGCTCTTGCACCTGGTCCAGAAAATGCTTTACCATCGTTATTTTCTATGTAGGGTTGCCAGGTGACAAACGGTGCTTCTGTCATTAAATAACTCGCACCTTGTAAAATGTTAATAGTGATAGGTTTTTTACTGGGATTATGTAAAATTACTCCTATATATAAGGTTTGTAAATCCTTGGGATTGTGGGTATAATGATGAGCAAATAAATCAAATCTGCCTTGAATGGGAAAGTTTAAATGTGCGGCTGGAACTTTTTTGTTATTAGGGGTAAAAGTAGAAAGTAGAATACCTTCATTTTTGATCCATTCTGGACTGTTGCTATTAAAAACAGGTATTTTATCTAAACTACCGGGTAAAGGGCGCACTTCTCCAGTTTGTATAATTTCTTGGGGTGCTGGTTTTGCAGGTGTTTGGGCGTTTACTTGATTTTTCGGATGATAGCTATTGAAAGTTGTACAGCCGATAGTTTGAGTAATCGCTAATCCTGATATGATGATGAATACAGGTTTGAGGATGTGGTTTTTTGCTTGCAAAGTTCCCATAATTTGATTTTTCCAGTAAGTTTGCCATTTGCCAGTTTGCCAGTTTGCCTGGAGCATCTCATTTATGCAAGTGAGTAATTATACTTGTCCCTAAAACTGGTTTCTAGCAAGGCTTTCAAAATAGCTTGACATAAAACCTGATTTAGGGGTTACAAAGGTGTTTCCGCTCCATACCCCAGACGAATCCCACTGGCATCTTCACTAAATGTAACATCGAGTACCCAATGGAGACTATTTTCAATACTCCAATGTCTGCGAATCACCTCGGCCTGTTTTTGGGCATCCGCTGCTAAACTACTGATGAAGAAGCGAATTTATGTAGTAGTTTTATTCCATAATTGGCGGACACTGCGAACCATGACTACTGCAGCTCTAACCAGTAATTTAGATAGGTCAATGGCTTATCAGTTCACTGTTTACTGTTTACTGATGCTGGTTAAGGCCTTAAATTTGCGCGATGAAGCGTGAAATGCTATAAAAATCTCAGTCTTCCCTATAGAAAAGAGTAGAAACTTTATGGCACGCACCGAGTCCACAATGTTAGATTTGGGGACAAAAGCTCCCAGTTTTGCCTTACCCGATGTGGTTTCGGGTGAAACTATCTCTCTGGACAGCTTTGCGGCTAAAACCGCTCTGTTAGTCATCTTCCTCTGTGAACATTGTCCCTTTGTTAAACACATTCAAGAAGAACTTACCCGTCTAGGTCGCGATTATGCTAACACCAATCTGGGCATCCTCGCCATTAGTTCTAATGATGTGGAGAAATATCCCGATGATTCGCCGGAAAATTTGAAAAAAATGGCGATAACTCTTGACTTTAAATTCAATTTATGCTATGACGAAAGCCAAGAAGTGGCGAAAGCTTACACGGCAGCCTGTACTCCCGATTTTTTCCTCTTTGATAGTCAGCGCATTCTAGTCTATCGCGGTCAATTGGATGATAGTCGTCCTAGTAATGGCGTACCGGTGACAGGCAAAGATCTCCGTGCCGCTATTGACAAGGTTTTAGCCGGTCAACCGGTGCCGACGGAGCAAAAACCCAGTTTAGGCTGTAATATCAAATGGAAACCGGGTAATGAGCCACCCTATTATGGTTAATTAACGAAGGGTGTGGGGAAATGGGGAAGTGGGGAAGTGGGGAAGTGGGGAAGTGGGGAAGTGGGGAAGTGGGGAAGTGGGGTGTGGGGAAATGGGGAAGCTGTCTCATCACCCTATCACCCCAAAACCCTATCACCCTATCTCCTGAATACTGACTCCTGACGACCGACTCCTGACGACCGACTCCGTTATGAGACTATTTCAATAGCGTAACCGATTGCTGGGCTAATAAGGCAGTACCATAGGCTGCTTGATCCTGTTGAGATAAAAGCACGGGAACCCCTAAATGACGCTGACGAATTATTCTCCAAGTCGGATTTTTTGCCCCACCACCCGCGCTATCAACTCGCTCTAATTTATTGGCCCCCAATTCCTGTAAACGCTGATAACCTAAAGCTTCAATGCGGGCAATACTTTCTAGTAAACCATGCAAAAATTCTAGAGGATTATCGGGGCGAGGAGTCAGTTTTGCGGGTAAAAAAGGATCATTAATTGGAAAGCGCTCACCCGCTTTTAGTAGAGGATAATAATCTAAATTACTTTCTTTTTGTCCATCTATTGCTAAACTATAATTTCTCAATTCTTGATCAGAAAAAAACTTCTTTAGCACTGCTCCTCCCGTATTAGATGCCCCACCAGTTAACCACAAATTTCCTAAACGATGACTATAGATGCCATAGTTACTATCATCAACTTTCTGGCTACTTAATAATTTTAAGACTAAAGTTGAACCTAAAGATGTCACTGCATCCCCTAAAGAATTAGCACCACTGGCTAAAAATGCCGCTATGCTGTCGGTGGTTCCCGTATAAATTAAACAATCTTTCGGGATAGCAAAACGAGTCACTAAATCTGGTTTAATAGTATCGATCGCTGTACCCGGGGCAAAAATTTGCGGTAATAAATTAAACATCGGTAAATTCTCTAACCAATCGGGATAACAGAGATTTTCGAGATCATAACCTAACTTTAAGGCATTGTGATAATCACTAATTCCCAGTTTACCGTGCAGCAGAAATGCTAACCAATCCGCTTGCGAGAGAAAATAACGCGCTTGCGAAAAAATTTCTTGTTCACTCCACCAAAGTAATTTAGCTAAACTGGAGGTAGCAATAATCACGGGATGGTGAGGGGGTGCTATAGCTTTAATTGCTTCTAAAAAGGCAATTCCTCGCCCGTCATTGTATAATATTGCCTGAGAAAGAGGATTCCCCCAATTATCACATAATAACACCGTCGAGGAAGTACCATTAATTGCGATCGATTTAAGTTCTGAACGCACCGAATCCCCTAGATTATCCAATAAATAAAATAGGGCCTTTTGCCAATCCTGAAAATTGGCATTAGTGAAGGGATAATGAACCTCAGCGACGATATTTTTGCTAGAATCAATAGCAATCGCTCGCGCTCCCGATGTGCCAAAATCAATACCTAAAGATAAACCCATAGATGTCTTCACAACCCCCTCATTCTGGCTACCATTGGGATGGTATCACTCCTCGATTTTTTGAAGGTTGGTACTTCCGAGTCATGATTCCGCAATTAGCCGACGGATTCGCCTTTATGTATTCTATTCAAGACCCAAGCGGCGGTCAAGTCAATAGCGGTGGAGCGGTACAAATTTTAGCCATAGAATCTAATTATCTTTGTCGCACTTTTCCCGATACGGATAAATTTTGGGCAAGTCGTCAGGAATTAGCCATTATCCATTGGGGAAAAACTAACTTAAAAATCCGTCCCCGTCTGCTTTCTCCGTCAGCTTTTTTTGAGTCTGTTCGAGAAGGTTATCAAGCAACGGCACACCAGCAGCAAGGACGAATTTATGATCCCGTCACTGGAGAAATCTGTCAATGGGATTATCGCATTGAAACTAGGTACACTTGGGGAGATAACAAGCGTCCACCCCAAGCAACAGCAGGAATACTATCTTATTTACCGATTTTTGACCCGGGTTGGCAGATTTTAACTGCTCATGGTTTAGCAACGGGAATGATTACCTATCGGGGAAAAAATTACCAATTTGAGAATGTACCTTTTTATAGCGAAAAAAATTGGGGTTATTCTTTCCCCGAAAAGTGGTTTTGGATTAATTGTAATGCTTTCCCTGAAAATCCCGATTTAACCTTAACCGCAGTGGGTTCTACCCGGAAAGTTCTCCACTGGACGGAATCGGTGGGAATTATCGGTATTCACTGGCAAAATCGCTTTTATAAGTTTGATATCTGGAATTCTCAACTAACTTGGACAGTGCAACCCTGGGGATACTGGGAAATGAGGGCAACTAACGAGGATTATACCATTGTCTTAATCGGGATCAGTGATCATCCTCCCGATCGCGTGCGTGTACCCACAGAAAAAGGTCTCTGTTTTGCTTGTCAAGATACCCTCAAAGGTAAATTGTCGATAAAATTGGCTGATAGTCGTGGTAAAACCCTTATAAATGCCTCTAGTCGTCTAGCTGGCCTCGAAATTGGCGGTATTTGGCTATCAGCATGGATCAAACAGTGAGTTAAATCACCATTACGACGGCATAATATCACCCTATTTTTGGTCGATCGGTATTAAGATGGAGTCAGTTTTTGGTCGCTAAAAAATTGTTTCATGAACCAACCTTCTCTCAATTTTGTTGAGCAATTAGTGATAGCAGAAGTGCAGGAACAGTTAAGGAATTTACCTGCTTCTTTTCGCAAATATCCCTCGGAGATTAAAATCGATCGAGTCATGAATAATGCTATTCAAATTCTGCCCCGCAGTTTCAAAACTTTGGGGGAAAAATATCACGACTATCACACCCGAAGATTAAGAATAAAAATTGCTGTAGAAAGAGCGATCACTGATAGGCTGCATGAGCTAAAATTTTATTATGTAGCGCAGACAGAAGTGGAAGATGAAGAAAATATTCCCACGGAACCAAATTCTGAAAGGTGGGATAGCAGAGGCTGCATCTCAGACAAAATTGAGATGCAGCCTGTAGATTCTCTGGAAAATGCCAGATTTACCAGCTAATTACTTTAACCGTTTCCTTAAATAAATTTGCTTCTAGGGAATCGGGAGAACTTGTCACCACACCGGCAATTAGAGCTTCGGGTTTTATGGCTGCTTGTTTCATACAGGAGGGACAAATTAAGACTTTTCCCCCTTGACTGATGAAATCTACTAACATTGCTTGCAGGGTTTTACCAGTGATACCGTTAGTGTGTTGAGGAATGGTCGTCGCTGCCAGGTGCACCCCTGTAATATTCAAAAAAATAGTGGTTGAGTGACCTTTTTTTAGCATATTGGTAGCGACACCGATTGCCATTGCAGCTCGCCAAGGATCATCGGTGGTTAAATTAACAAATAAATCGGATTTTTGTTGACCGACAGCAATTATTGCTTCGTTAGTTTGTACTGGAGAAAGGGAAGGATTAGCCAAGACTGGGATAGATGTAACTAAGGATAATCCCACAAGCGAACCAAGGGCTAAAGATTTTAACAACATTTTCTTGTCCTCTTGCTGCTGGGTACAATGAAAACATTTTCATTATGATGATTTCTGGAAAATCTTGTCAACAGACAGCCTGTCAAACTTTAATTTTTGTTGCAGATAACAAAAACAATAAGGTGAGATAAGTAGGGTTTGCAGCAAAAAGTTTTTCCTGGGGGCAGGCTTCGGCCGTGAGATCAGCCGAACGGGTGTGGGGAGTGGGGTGTATGATTTTACCGATTTTGAGGGGGTCAATTACCTAATTTTCAGGTAAAAAGTAGCTAAATTTTCCCACCGAACAATCCCATATCTGGTACGTTTTGATTTCAAAAAGACCTAAAGATATTATCCAACAAGGTTTTTAGATTGATTCAGCAATCTCTAATTAAAAATTGCGATGGCGTTTGCATAATTATTCCTGTTTGTTCAGCCACTTGTAACCTAAAAGCCTAAGAGTCACTGATAATTGCTAATTGTTGGTATTGCTGCATAAGTGCGTAAAAGCTGATAGGACAACGAACGGAAAAAATATAGATTGTCAAGACGCGACAAATCGCTATAATCATCCCAGCAGAGGCGATAGTAACCCCTCGATCATCCACTGGTTAATGATCGCTAATGATTAGACAAACTTGGTTTTCTCAAGCGGTTTCGAGACAGCGAACCCGTGATTTTCCCAGTCGATCATTGATCGAGCCTCGACGGGCCTTTTTTTGGAGTTGATCGAACCATGTTGCAAGGATGGATTCAAATCGCGCTCACGATCCTGATAATCGTGGCAATCACCCCCTTTTTCGGGCGCTATATGGCTAGGGTTTTCATGGAACGGAGAACCCTACTCGACCCACTGTGCGATCGAGCCGAGAATCTTCTTTACAGCTTCGTCGGGGTGAAAGGGAAAGAGAATATGACTGGATGGCAGTACGCCCGCGCCGTTCTCTACAGTAACGCGGTAATAGCAGTTCTGGTTTTTTCCCTGATTGCGGGCCAAGGAGTCCTTCCCCTCAACCCGACGGGGATCCCCGCCCCCACTTGGGACACCACGCTACATACGACGATTTCCTTTATCACCAACACCGACCAACAGCATTATTCCGGAGAAACCACCCTCAGCTACGGGAGTCAGATCTGGGGTCTTGGCTACCAGATGTTCACCTCGGCCGGAACCGGTCTAGCGGTGGGGATCGCCTTTATTCGGGGACTGACGGGGCGACCGTTGGGCAATTTCTACGTCGATCTGATCCGAGCGATCACCCGTATCCTCTTACCGATCTCGATCGTGGGGGCAATTGCCCTGATCATCGCCGGAGTTCCAGAAACCCTCGCCGGCCCAGCGATCTTGCCGACGCTAGAAAACCCCAACCTGAGTCAGGCGATCGCCCGCGGTCCAGTGGCCCACTTCGAGATCATTAAGGAATTGGGAGAAAACGGCGGCGGCTTCTTCACCAGCAACTCGGCCCACCCCTTGGAAAACCCGAACGGATTCGTCAATCTGGTGCAGTTGGTAGCGATTCTCTCGATTCCCACCTCCCTGATCTATACCTACGGGATTTTCGCCGATAATCTCAAGCAAGCTCGGTTAATCTATCTAATTCCCCTCAGTATTTTAATCGGCTTTACGATCATCACCGCGATCGGGGAATATAACGGCAACCCGGCGGTTAACTCCCTGCTAGGGGTGGAGCGAGCGGTTAACTTCGAGGGCAAAGAAGTACGCTTCGGTTGGGCGCAATCGGCCCTGTACGCGGTAACTACCACAGCCACCATGTGCGGTGCGGTGATCGCCATGCACGATTCCTTGATGCCGAACGGCGGCTTCGTCACCCTCTCGAATATGTTCCTGCAAATCGTTTTCGGAGGCCAGGGTACTGGTACCGCCTACCTGTTTGCCTATCTAATCCTCGCAGTATTCGTCACCGGGCTAATGGTGGGAAGAACCCCGGAATTCCTCGGGCGCAAAATTGAGAAACGGGAAGTGGTGTTAGCCAGTTTTTTAATTCTGCTGGTTCACCCGATCGCCATCCTCATCCCTGGAGCGATCGCTCTTGCCTTTCCTGACTTTCAGGGCATCAGTAACCCCGGCTTTCACGGATTATCTCAAGTTATCTACGAGTACGCTTCCGCCGCCGCCAATAACGGGTCAGGATTCGAGGGACTAGGAGATTCCCAACCCTCGCCGATTGCGATCGCAGATGGAGCAAAACCGACGCTCACAGCCCTTTGGTGGAATCTCAGCACCTCCTTCAGTTTACTGGCTGGACGGTATATCCCGATCGCCGCCCTGCTCTTGTTAGCCGATGGGATGTCCCGCAAACAACCGGTTCCCGCCACCACTGGAACCCTCCGCACCGATACCGGACTCTTTACCGGCGTGACGGCGGGGGTGATTTTAATTCTCGGCGCGCTCACTTTCTTGCCGATATTGGCCCTCGGGCCGATCGCAGAAGCCTTTCAAATCCCGCGGATGATCGGCTAGGAGTTTAGACAATTTATGAGAACGAACAAAGGAAATTCTAAGTCCCCCCGACCGTTGCGAGTGCCGAGAGGTCGCCGGGACGACCGCCGCCATACCCCCAAGGTAAACCGGACAGGTCTCTATCAACGTGCGATCCGGCAGTCCTTCCTCAAACTCGACCCGCGCATCGCCGTGCGTAACCCAGTCATGTTCGTGGTCTGGTTGGGAACGATCGTCACGGCCTTAGTCACGATCAACCCGAATCTATTCGGCACAATCGCCGCAGACAGCGGACAACAACGGCTACTTAACGGCATCATCACCCTGATCCTCTTCTTCACGGTGCTGTTCGCCAACTTCGCCGAGGCCGTCGCCGAAGGACGGGGGAAAGCCCAGGCCGATGCCCTACGCTCCACCCGCAGCGACACAACCGCCCGAAAAATCCTGGCCGACGGCTCGATCGAGTCGGTCAGTTCCACGGCCTTGGGTCGGGGCGATCGGGTGAAACTGGTGGCCGGGGACGTGATTCCCGCCGACGGGGAAGTGATCGAGGGAATCGGTTCGGTGGATGAATCGGCGATCACCGGAGAATCGGCCCCGGTCCTCAAACAACCCGGCACCGACATCGCCAGTTCCGTCACCGGCGGTACGCGGCTTCTCTCGGACGAGTTGACAGTGCGGATCACCCAAGATCCCGGCCAGGGTTTTATCGATCGCATGATCTCCCTGGTGGAAGGGGCCGAGCGCACGAAAACCCCCAACGAGATCGCGCTGACGGTACTTCTGGCCGTGTTAACCCAAGTCTTTTTAATTGTCGTCGCCACAATTCCGCCGATCGGGAACTATATCGCTGGTTTTCTGGAAACGAGCCTCAGTCCTGCGGTGGCGAATACCTTTCGAGCCGGTTCCAGTATCGCCATCTTGATCTCCCTCCTCGTCGCTCTCATTCCCACGACGATCGGCGGTTTATTGAGCGCGATCGGCATCGCCGGGATGGATCGTGTGGCTCAGTTTAATGTCATCGCCACCTCCGGGCGCGCCGTGGAAGCCTGCGGTGACGTCAATGCCCTCGTTCTCGACAAAACGGGAACGATCACCCTCGGCAACCGGCTGGCTGACGAATTTATCCCCGTCAACGGTCATAACCTCGAGGAATTAGCCCGCGTCTGTCTAGCGGCCAGCCTTTGCGACGAAACCCCGGAAGGACGCTCGATCGTTGCCTTAGCCCGAAATTTGGGCGCAACCCCCCCCATCGATGGCCAACCCGGCGAGGCAATCCCATTCTCGGCTCGTACCCGCATGAGCGGCACCGATAGAGACGGCGAGGAATACCGTAAGGGGGCCGTAGAAGCGATTAAAGGTTTCGTCCGTTCTAGGGGTGGTTCCGTTCCCGATACCCTCGATCAGGCCCAGGAAAGGGTTTCCCGTTTGGGGGGAACTCCCCTCGCCGTCTGTCGGGGTAACGATATCTACGGGGTGATCTATCTCAAAGATATAGTGAAACCAGGATTAAAAGAGCGTTTTGACCAATTACGGCGCATGGGTGTGAAAACGATCATGCTCACCGGCGACAACCAGATCACGGCCTCGGTGATCGCGGCGGAGGCGGGGGTGGATGATTTTATCGCCGAGGCTACCCCGGAAGATAAGATCGAGGTGATCCGTCGCGAGCAATCCCAGGGCAAGTTAGTTGCCATGACGGGGGACGGCACTAACGACGCACCGGCACTGGCCCAGGCTAATGTCGGTGTGGCGATGAACTCTGGAACCCAAGCGGCGAAGGAGGCGGCTAATATGGTGGATCTGGATTCTGACCCGACCAAGCTGATCGATTTAGTGACCATCGGCAAACAGTTATTAATTACCCGCGGCGCCCTGACCACGTTTTCGGTAGCTAACGATATTGCTAAGTATTTCGCCATTATCCCGACAATTTTCGCCGCCGCTGGGATCGGTGCTTTAAATATTATGGGTTTGAAAAGCGCTCAATCGGCGATCGTCTCAGCCCTGATCTACAATGCCCTGATTATCCCCGTTTTGATTCCCCTAGCACTTAAAGGCGTTCAATTTCGCCCGCTCACCGCTGACCAACTATTGCGGCGCAATATCCTCATCTACGGCGTGGGGGGCATGATTGCGCCGTTTATTGCGATTAAGATTATTGATGAGATAATTTCAGCGATCGGGTTGAGGTAATGGCAAAATCTACAATATTTAAGCCTAGTTTATTCGGATTGAGGCACTCGAATCGGGATTTTACCCAAAAAGAAACCTGGGGTAAAAATCAATTTAATTCCTCATTTCCAGCTTCTTTGTGCGCTTACTTAGATGGAAAAGGACTGAAAAATGTAGATCTGAAACTTGATGAAAATTTAAAAATTCAACCTGCGGAGTTAAGTACAAAAGAGTTATACGGTCTAGCTCCCGATTCCGATAATTTATTTTACGCTTTCGAGAGTCAATTTGGAGGAGAAAGCAAAATGATCACAATCGATTTATTCGCTGGTTGTGGTGGTTTATCTTTAGGGTTCCAAAAAGCGGGGTTTACTATTGTGGCCGCATTTGATAATTGGATACCTGCTATAGATGTCTATAGAAATAACTTTAGTCATCCGATATTTAATGTCGATTTATCTAGAGAATCTAATCAAGAAATATTGGCTCAATATAATCCTGAGATTATTGTCGGCAGCCCTCCTTGTCAAGACTTTTCTAGTGCCGGTAAGAGAAACGAGGGTTTAGGACGAGCGAATCTAACGCTCACATTCGCTGAAATTGTCACTAGAGTAAGTCCCCAATGGTTTGTTATGGAAAATGTGGATAGAATTGAGAAAAGTAAAATACTCATTCAAGCAAAACAAATTTTTAAAAGCCATGGTTATGGTTTAACTGGAAAAGTTATTAATTCTTGTTACTGCGGAGTTCCTCAAACTAGAAAAAGATATTTTCTGATCGGTAAAATGAAGGAAGAAGACGATTTTTTAATCGATGAAATCAATGAAAATCTATCAAGTCAACCTCTGACTGTATTTGACTATATGGGCAAAGAATTAGATATAGAATACTATTATAGACATCCTAGAAGCTATCAAAGAAGGGCGATATTCAGTATTTATGAACCTAGCCCTACTATTCGAGGAGTAAATCGACCAGTTCCCAAAACCTATCGACAACATCCCGGTGATGCTTGTCATCTTCAGGAAAAATTAAGACCCCTAACAACGAGCGAGCGAAGCTATATCCAAACTTTTCCTAAAGACTTTATTTTTGCTGGAACAAAATCTAATCTAGAACAAATGATTGGCAATGCGGTTCCTGTTAATTTGGCTAGATATGTGGGCCAATGTATTCTTAACTATGAATTGAAAAAGGGGAAAAAGATAACCGATCGACAACTACAGCTAAGTAAGTGGTTATAATTAAATTGAAAATAGATTTTGTCTTTGATCCCCCCTTAATCCCCCCTTGATAAGGGGGGTGTCGATCCCCCCTTAATCCCCCCTTGATAAGGGGGGTGTCGATCCCCCCTTAATCCCCCCTTGATAAGAGGGGTGCCTGATAATTTTTAACGCCTACTTACTTATTTTCTTGATTTACTGGCAAAAACAAATCTCCCAAAAACTCTAATTCTTATGAAAGCATCCCTTAGAAAACACCGATTTTTCTGGTATATTTTCTTAAATTTCTGTCTAACAATTCTTTTCTCCTCCATCGTTCAAGCTTCTACGGGAAGCACTATCGATAGGGGGCAGGCCTTCGCGTTAACCCTTTTAGGATTAGTCGCCTTTGCTTTATTTATCTACCTATTTTTTGTCATCTTTATACCGGAGAGGTTTTAATTATGAGTTTTGCACGCGAGGCCGGTAGAGCCATCCGTTCTACCCTAGTTCTCTGGGTGATTACTGCCCTGATCTATCCTTTCTCGATGATCGCCATCGGTCAAATTCTTTTTCCCTGGCAAGCGAACGGGAGTTTAATTACCAATAATCAAGGTCAAGTGGTGGGTTCGGCTCTAATTGGGCAACCTTTCACCAGCGATCGCTATTTTAATAGTCGTCCGAGTACCACCGCCTACAGTACGGCCGATCCGAAAAACGATCCTAACAAGATCCTGCAAACCGGAATTTCGGGCGCGAGTAACCTAGCTCCCAGTAACCCTGTATTAATCGATCGCATTAAAGGAAAACCCGATCCTGATCCGGCGAAAGCTATAGAGGGGGAGATTCCTCGATTAGAGAAAGCGGGAATTAAACCCACCGCCGCTCTGGTATATACCTCTGGATCGAGTCTCGATCCCCATATCACCCCAGAGGCCGCCAGAGCGCAGATCGAGCGGGTGGCGCGGGTGCGGGGATTACCGACGAATCAAGTAGAGATACTGATTATCAAAAACACCGACGAGCGCTTTCTCGGCATCTTTGGCGAACCGGGGGTTAACGTGCTGAAACTGAATCTGGCTCTAGATGCGATCGCCAATACCCGATAGGCCTCTGATACTAAATCCTATTTAAGTAGGGCTTGCTGAATAAATCTTAAAACCTTGTTGGATAAGGCTTTTAGACTTTTTTTCCCTTAAAAAGTGCCGACCATTGGAGGGATCGGGGGTAAAATCCCTGGACTTTTTCCCTGAAAATTAGGTAATTGACCCCCTGAAAATGGGTAAAACCCCACACCCTACACCCCACACCCCACACCCTACCCCCACCGATTTTTTACCTGATCTTACCTTGAGATTCACATTTAAAACCTTGATCTCGCCAAGCTTCTAAATCAACGGAATTTAAGGGGATAACTTGCCAACAGGGGGGAGAGATTAATTGTCCGACAAAAGCCCAAATTATACTTCTAGTCACATCTAAACCAGTTTTTAGCTTTGATTCGTGATTACCCGGAATACCAATTTCTCGGACTGCATCGATTTCTACTGCTATACCGTGGGATTGCAAGTGAATTGCTGCTAACCATTGAGCGCGAGGTAAATGAGTCGGAGAGGTGACAACTTTTACTTTATGTACTCCCCATTGTTTTAAAATTGGCACAGCAAAGAAAAAATTGCCGAAGGTAGAATTGGCACACTTTTCTAACCAGACGTTAGTTTTTGGCGCTTTTGCTCGTTCAAATAGTAATAAAATACAGGGGTCTTTCGAGCCTTCGGAAATCAAAATCGGTATATTGGGGTATTGCTGGGCCAGATTAGCTGCATAAATTTCCCGACGAATGCTGCCCCCCAAAACTAAGATGGCATCAACGGGTTTTTGTTGATTAATTGGCCAGCGGATGGCTAGATTAATCGCTAAATTAAGGATAATAAACCCAAAAACCAGAATCAGAGTTAGTTTTAACCATCTTTGCCAATGCCGGTGTTTACGCGCAACATTTTTCGGTTTTTTCGCCATTGTTTAGAGATGGTGTAACAATTGTACTTTGATAATTTTTTCTGCGGGGTTGAGTTTGACTAATTGTGAACCTGTCCCGTCTTTACCCGTAACCATCACAGTTTCCACCTCTAAGGGTAGTTTTCGCTCCTGATTGGTACTTAATAACACTATACTCCCCGCCCGCGCCGCTACCATGGCCGCTAAACTATCCTGTTTGTTAACGAATTGTAAAGCAGGTGAACCAAGATCGCCTAATTGTGATAGACGTAAATTCTCGATCGCCAGTCTTTTTCCGTAACCTAATCCCGAAATCAGCAGCAGATTTTCCCGATGAGGGAGAGAAACACAACCAGCTAGATGTTCCCCGTAGCGCAATCGCAAAATTGCTAAACCCTGGGCAGATTTACCCATCATTGGCAATAATTCCTCGCGCACGGGATAACGCAACACCCGACCGCTACTGGTGGCGATCGCTAAGTCCAGGCCCTCGTGAGTAAAAATAGCACCATATAGGCGATCGTCTTCTTTCAATTTCATCAGGGACAAACCCCGACTACCAACCCCCTCTAATTCATTGATGGGAAGCCGCTTTATTCGCCCCTGTTGACTCAGTAAAAGCAATTCTTGATTTTTTTGAGGTTCTGTGAAGAAAAATTGATTTAACACCGCTTCTGACTCTTTTTGGGCGGTTTTGGTCAGCAGACTGGAGATTAACACCGGTTGATTCGCTTGCGGGGGGACTTCCCGGGTAGCAATCGGGTAAGCTTTGGCATTATCGAGGATAACTAGGAAATTTTCCCGTTTTTCGATCGCCTGTTGATAGATAATTAAACCCCGGTCCGGCGCTCGCTCTTCGGGTGTCGTCCAACTAATTTTATCTTCGGCATCAAGCAATAAAATCGCATTTTCTGGGGGTTCTTGGGGCGTAAATAGGCTTAAACTCGGTGCATTCTCACTCTCAGACTTTTTCTTAACTTTATTCTCCTGTTTTTTAACTTCTGACTTGAAAGGGGGTGTGGGGTGTGGGGTGTGGGGTGTGACCCCCCCTACCCCCCCGACATCGGGGGGGTGTGGGGTGTGGGGTGTGGGGAAGGAAACCTCTTTCATCTGTGGGGGTGAAAATTTTTTCATCGGGACTGTCTCCTGTTTTTTAACCACAGAATCCTGTTTCTTCCCTGCTGTCTCCTGTTTCCTGTCCCCCGACTTGCCGGTGCGAATTTTTGTCCGTCTGCTATCGGCGAATTTTTTCTTTAAAGAGCGCAATTCTTTTTTCAGAGACTTGAGAAACTCCTGACGGTTATGGAGGAGAGTTTCCAACTGTTGAATTTTTGTTTGTAATTCCGTCGCTTCCGTCTCTAACTTTTGTCTTTCCAAACCAGTTAAACGACGCAGAGGCATAGCCAAGATAGAATCAGCTTGTGCGTCACTAATGCCCAATTCTGCCTGAAAACGATACTTAGCCGTCGTCCCATCGGGAGCATTTTTGAGAATATCCACCACTCGATCGATATTCTGCAAAGCTAATAATAAACCCTCGACTAGGTGTAAGCGATCGCTGGCCTGTTGCAACTCATCGCCATACTGACGGGTGAGAGTTGTTTCTCGAAAGCGCAAGAATTCCTGTAAAACTTCTTTTAAAGACAACTGCCGGGGTTGATTATCGACTAAAGCGAGGATAATCGCCCCAAAATTAGTCTGTAGCGCCGTTTGTTGGTATAAAGCGGCCAAAACCTGCTGCGGTTGACTTTCCCGCTTTAATTCAATCACCACCCGAATGCCTTCGCGATTGCTTTCATCGCGGATATCGGCAATTCCCTCCAATTTCCCTAAATTAACTAATTCGGCGATTTTTTCAATCCATGCCGCCTTATTCACCTGAAAAGGCAACTCAGTAACCACAATTGCCGTCCTTTCCCTTCGGCGCTTGCCCTCAATGATAATTGTTTCAGTTTTCGCCACTCCGCGCACGGGAATAATCCCCCTACCGGTGCGATAGGCCTCGCGAATGCCGGTATCATCTAAAATCTCGCCTCCCGTGGGAAAATCGGGACCGGGGATAATTTCTACTAACTTTTCCTCGCTTAAATCGGGATTATCAATCAAAGCGATTAAACCTTCCACCACTTCCCCTAAATTATGGGGGGGAATATTAGTGGCCATCCCTACCGCAATACCCGAACAACCATTAAGAATTAGTATCGGTAACTGAGCGGGTAAAACAACTGGTTCCTGTTGAGAATTATCAAAATTACTGCTAAAATTAACGATCGCTTCGCTAATTCCCCCTAAAACCGCCTGATCACCGATGCCGGCCAAACGGGTTTCTGTGTAACGCATGGCCGCCGGGGGGTCGTTATCGATCGAACCAAAGTTACCATGGCCCGATAAAAGTGGGTAACGACTGGAAAAATCCTGTACCATACGAACCAGTGCTTCGTACACTGACTGATCACCGTGGGGATGATATTTACCCAACACATCCCCCACCACCCGCGCACATTTGCGAAAAGGGCGATCGGGAGTTAAACCCAGTTCGTGCATAGCGTATAATATGCGACGATGGACTGGTTTTAAGCCATCCCGTACATCCGGCAAGGCTCGCCCCACGATCACACTCATGGCATATTCTAGATAGGAGCGTTCCATCTCTTGGTGTAAGGCCGTGGGTATAATTTGACCACTAGCTAAGAAATCCAGTTGTTTGGCCATGAGTCTCTCGTTTTCAATCTGTCTAGCTGTGAATCATAAGGCATTTTGTCCGTTTTAACCTTGTTTATCCCTGAGCATCCCTATGACGACTGTTTTGATTGTAGAAGACGACCCGATTAATTTTCGCGTTTTTGCCAAAATTTTGACCAAACGAGGTGGTCTAGAGGTCAAAGGGACCGAAGATGTGGAAGAAGTGCTTCGTATTGCTCGGGATAAGGAAGCGGATGTGATCTTAATGGATGTCTCCCTCTCCCATAGTGTCTATGAAGGTAAAGCGGTAGATGGTATTAAAATCAGCCAAATTCTCAAAGCTAACCCCGAAACCGCCGATTTACCCGTTATTCTCGTCACCGCTCACGCTATGGAAGGCGATCGAGAGAATTTTCTCAAGCAGAGTCAGGCCGATGGTTATATTTCTAAACCGGTGGTTGATCACCAAGCTTTTGTTGAGCAAATTTTGGCGATTATCCCTCGGGATTCAGTCTAAGCTTTGAGTCTTCTTTTGTTAGTATATCAGTATTGATATAGGGTGGCTGCTTTCAGTTTACCCCTAACAGCTATCTCCCTAATCCTCCACTCTGCCATAGATGGCGTAGGCTCGATCGAGCGACCAGGCCCACATCTGATCCCCTAGGGAAAAATGCCACCATTCCCCCTTATGTCGGCTAAATCCCGCCTCCTCCATCACTTTAGCTAATAAAACTCGTTTTTGATGATAACTCTGTTCTCGTGGGCTTTTTGCGGCGATATAATAATCGGGATGCGATCGCTCTCCGATCTCATCGATTTCTCCTCCCATGTCGATGGTTTGTCCCTTCTCATCCACTAGGGTAATATCGATCGCCGCTCCGGTACTATGGGGTGGCGGGGTGGCGGCATTATCGCTGGGAATTGCCCAAATAGTGTAAACTTCTGTTAAAATCGCTTGACTTTCTGCCTCCGATAGTTTCTCTTTGGCTAATCCTCTTGTGTCTAGGAGAGTCTGAAAAGTATAATCGACCATAAATTGTTGCACTTCGATCGGTCGATAGGCATCAAAAATCAAAATTTGCCAACCGGGTTGATAGACTTGCAGACGGTTTTGAGCATTAATCAGGGGATTTAACACCCCTTGTCGCAAAAAATAGGGAGATTTACCCCGATAATTAGCTCCTAATTTCTCGTAAGCATGGGGAGAAGGGATAACAAACTTATCTGCGGGTATAGGTACTAGGGGTTCCCCACATTCACGAATAGGAATTTTTTGGTAGGGTTTCATCGCGTCGTCGGGAAATGGTAATTTTATTGATGGTCAACTCGATCGCCAGTTTACATAAACCCGTTATTCCTCCTCCTCATCGGTTGTCGGGAATTTCATGCTGGCCCAAGTTAACTGTTTTTGTGGGTCTTTTTCCGGTTCACTAAAACTCTCTTTGAGTTGTTCTTTCACCTGAGCAATATTGCCACTTTGAGCGGCATTCTTTAGATCATAGACATAACGAGCATTTTCGATCGCTTCCTCTTTACTACGAGAACTAGACTCAAAGCATTTTTCTAGGTCTTTGTAAATACCCTTGCGAGAGATTTTGAGAAAATATTGACGTTCTGTATCGATTAGTTTAGCCAATAATTCTAGGTGCATGGAATCCTCGGCACAGATATCCGCGAGTATATCCCATTCTTCACTCCCCAAAAGATTATTATCCGCTCCCGGTCGCGGGTCTTGAAAAGTTTCTCCTGTCACTTGTTTATAAATCTTTGGTAATTGGTCATCAAATTCGTGCTTTTCTTCCCTCCAAATCCGGCGAATTTCGCTGAGTTCCTCCGTGGTAATTAGGGTAATATCTTTCATCTCCTCTGGGGCATTAGTACGCACGCTCTCCTGAGCCTCTAATACCCTTCTCAGCCAATATTCCCGCCATTGTTTAGTATAAGGGCCCGGTATGGGTTCGATCTTGTCTGAACCAAAAAGTTCAACCTTGCCATAAATACGGCGAAAATCTCTCCTTTCTCTATCGTTTTTTAAGTCTAATTCGTTGCGAAGGTCTAAAAGTGGTTGTAACCATTCTTTTTCTTCGTCATTCTGTATCATTGCCTCCATCGATTTATCTTTATTCACCATCGTACACACCCAACAACCAAAGCGCGAATCTCCACAGCTAGGAGTGGAAGTATCTACCACTAGGGGACATTCATTATCCGCAGTCGCTCCTCGATACATTGCTAATAATTCTTTGTTGTCTCCTCCCCAGGGATTTTCCCACTGCATTAAGTACATCCATACTTCATCAGTACGCCAATCTTCTATGGGAGTATAAATCAAAGAGTTGATTAAACGTCCATTGGGGCTTAATCTGTCACGAACTCTACCTATTTCATGTTTTTTCATGGCGATTGCTCGCGCTTGACTTTCAGCCTTCCTAATTCCTAGCACAACAATAGTTTCACAATGAACTCTGACTAAATTGCGAATAAAGTTATTGACAGGCTGAATTTTCATGCGATCAGTACACCAGCGAAAGCCGCGCCTTGGTGCAGGATATCCTTTTCCTATCAGACAAACCCAGAAAGTAGCGTCAACTTCAGGATGCAGTAGATGCGATTTAACAGGCATTTGTTGCTGTTTTGCCGCTTCTGTAAGCTGTCTAATACATCTGCGTACCCAAGTAGAAACAATTGGGTTTTCAACAAAAGTATCGGTAGTGATGACATGAATGGTTTTGTTTCGCTTCTCTAATGGTAAGGCGGCGATCGCATTCCAGATTAACTGCAATATACTTGTACTATCTTTTCCCCATGATACTCCCACAACCCAAGGAATAGTATCTGCACAGTATAATTCCTGTATTTCTTGAGTTAAATAATTTAAATCCTCGACAAACTCCGCAATAGTACGGATAGGCGACTTATCTGATTTGAGGGTATCTGTCATAAAAAGTCCGTATTTCTCTCCATACTGAGTGTCTCAAGGATGACTACAGAGTTTCGCCTAAAGATGAAGTATGACGGGATTCGGCATCACCCCTGGACGATCAGCTGCTGTTCCTTGTTCCCTATTCTGGCGTTTCCTATTCCCCAAAACGAAAACTTCATGCCTCATCATTAAGATAACTGATATAATATATGAGTATTGAGTGTTTTTTGGTGTTTTTTTTTATTATGTCTGATATTGCACCTCATTCTTCAGATTTGACTCAACAACTGAATCAGGTACTGGAATACTATTTTTCTGAGCATTACAGAGAGAAATGCTATCTTGGGCTAGTTTTCCAACAAGGAAAACGAAAAATGGTTCAAATAAACGTTCCCGCTCATGATTTACCAACCTTGCTCCAAGCAAAGCCATCTACAGGGAACGATCCCGATTCAGGAAAAAATCGCCCAGAGGTTCAAGGACATACAGAGGAAGTTAAAGAATATATCCTTAAGCGGATTAAACAAGATAAACCATGGATTTTAGGAACTCTAACAGCTAATGTTGATCCAGAAAAAATTAAGCTGATCGATCTTGCTCGTGGGCTATGCTTGGTTGTAATTGGACGTGGAATCAAATTAGATATTACAGATGGTCAACATCGTAAACGCGCTATTCACGAATTGATTACGAATTCTGAGGGGGAACTAATCGGTGATAATGATTTTCCTATTACTTTGGTATTGGAAGGGGATTTTAGACAATGCCAAACTGATTTTAGAGATATGGCTCAAACAAGGCCTTTAGATAAATCGTTACTTCTCTCCTTTGGGGAATTTGAAGGACGGGTGGGTATTACTAAAAATTTACTCTATCAAGTCTCTATGTTTGATGGTAAAACAGAAGCTATCAAAGATCAAACTTCGTTAAAAAAGAAACTTATTTATACATTTAACTATGTGGCTAAATTAGTAAGTTTAGCCTTTGATAACGACATTAGTTCTGATTTAACAGAGATAAGCGTTGAAGAATCATCTGAGGCTTTATCTAAATGTTTAAATCAGTTTTTTCATGAGTGTTCTAAAACTAGAGAAATAGCGGGGAATAGCACAGATAAATTAACCGTTGATCAGTTAACTCAATTTCAGACAAGTTGTATTTTAGGACGTAGTGTAGGCTTAGAAATATTAGGATACTTGTTGCACGATATTTATGATGAAAATAACAACAGTTTTGATAGTGCTAAAATTTCATTGTTGGCTGGATTAGACTGGGCAACTGGTAGTGATCTTTGGAGTGGAAATGTCGTTACAATAGATCCTAACCCTAAAAAGCCAGCAAATCCTTACAGAATATCTGCGAGCATGAATATGGTAAAACTGGCAGTTTACAACGCAAAAAATCGGCTAGGATGGGTAGAAAAATCTACAAGTTCTATATTAGATTTTCAATGATCGAGTGCGGCTAACGAGCGATCGCATACTACAAAACTTATGTACTATGATCAACCCTTAATCCAACTTTAAAAACCCGCTCCCCACTCCCTCCTATACCTTTTAAAGAGGATTTAGCATCACTTTCCGGGGTTGAGGGTTTAAGTCTGGTTAGAGATTAAAGAATAACTCCACCGTCCACGGGTAAAACCACACCAGTCATATAGGGGTTGATAATCAAACTCAATACTGCTAGGGCGACTTCTTCGGGTTGCCCTAAATGTTCGACAGGTAGAGCAGAAACCGCCCATTTGCTCAGGTCGGAGCGTTCCGAATCACCTTGACTGGTCCAGATGCTTGTATCTTCTATTAATCCGGGGGCAACAACGTTAACGCGAATAGGAGCGAGTTCTAGGGCGAGAGCGCGTCCAAATACGGCTACGGCACTATTAGCGGCGGCTATGACGGAAATTCCGCCCATTTTGGAATATTTGAAGATAGTGACGCTGGATGTCAGGGTAATAGAACCGTCCTTGGCCAAAGTTTTCAGGGAGCCACGCACTGCTAAAAAGGTTGCCCAGAATTTCTCCATACCTCCCTGGGCCGTTTCTGTGGTCATTTCAGTTAATAAGGCTCGCGGCATATTTCTGTCTCCCAGAGAGGTGACTACTAAATGGTCAAAGTTGCCAATTTCTGCAAAAAAGGTATTAACAGAATCTTCTTGTAAAAAATTAACAGTTTTGGCTTCAATCTCCCCGGAAATTAGGGCAACGGCGGCAGCTAATTTCTCTTGAGAAGCATGGGAAAGCACCACTTTTGCCCCCAGGGAGAGCAATTTTTCGGCAATCGCTAGGTCAATCCCGGAGCTTGCACCAATAATAACGACTTTTTTACCCGATAAGGAATCAAACATTTTTTTGTCTCCAAAAATTCAAGAAAAACTGACAACTATTACAGTATATTGACTGGTTTTTGGGCAGCAACTAACCAATAAGTTATGACCGAGGAACTTAGCAAATTATCGAGAGGCTTAATGTTTAAATTATAGGTTTCTTCGTCTAATTTTCCTGATTGCAATTCCTCGGTTAACCAAGACTTAAGATGGCGAAAATGTCTGAACCAGCACTCCTCCGTCACCTCGACAAATTGAACATCTTTAAACCCTGCCTGTTGATAAAGATTTTGATACTCTGCCATATCTTTGACCGTGTTTGCTTGGGGAACTGTCCAATCCCCTAAAAGTTCTGTTGTGGCAAAACTCAGATCTGAGAGAATTAAGGTTCCCCCCGGCTTTAATACTCGCCAAGCTTCTTGGAGGAATTGCCGCCTGGTATTAAAATAAAAAGCCGCTTCTACACAAATAATTTGCTCAAAAGAATGATCGGCAAAATCCATCTCTACTGCGTCCATTAACAGAAATTTACCCTCGGGAAAATTCAAGAGACTTCTGGCAATTTGTGTCGGAGAAATGTTAATGCCTACAATTGCTGTCAATGGGTAATATTTGAGAAGATAATGAGTAGTTGCTCCTAAACCACAGCCAACGTCAAGAATTGTTCCCTGTTTGTTGGGAATAAATTCTAAAAGTTTCTCCATCAGAGTAGAGGATGCTTCCTGTTGATCTTGAGTATGGGAGAGCCAATAACCGACATTAAAAAACTCTCTTTCACCATAAAACTCTCGAATCGAAGGACTACAAATTAAATCATCGAATCTACTAATCCATTCATTTTTATCCATTTTTAAACTCACTTAACTCTTTCGGCAAAAAACTACATTAGTTTAACACGATTTGGCTTAGTAGAGCGGGAAGTGGGAAGTGGGTTATAGCAATGCTTGCCAAACTCCTGTTAAGGCACTAGATATTGACCGCGTGGCTGAGGCGATATAAAAAAAAGGAGCCACACCTTTTCCCTTAGATACCGATAAATTTCCCTTAGAGGTTCAACTAACAGCCCAATTTAATGGTAAAAAAAGTTTTTATCAATTAACCTATAACCATCAATCTATATTATCATATCTGGTGAGGGACAGAAGTTATCGCTTTTGAATTAGGAATGGGGAGCGGAGAACAGGGAAGGAAACTGGCGTACCTGATGACTCTGAATACCGCTATAAGTGTCACCGATGGGAGTGCGGGTAAGGTGAGGATTTGACTTGAGTAAGACGGCAATATATGTTACTATCACAGGGTAATCGCAGCTATCTTGAAAAAGCTGCTACTCAAAACTAGGAATGACCATGAATTATCCTAATAGCGAACAAAGTAAAGCAATCCCCTTCTTTGCTCGTTTTTTATCTGCGGACCAAGACGAGGCTCCGACTCCCGATTCCCCCCCTGATTCTGAACCCGCTCCCGTTTGGACTTGGAAATGGCCTTCTGACTGGGAAGATAGTTAATTAATTTAAAGATTGCTTTCAGTAATTCAGACAGAAATAAACTGCCGCCATAAGTCAAGCAGGAGTAAGATTTATGGCGGTTTTTTGTTGTATTTAGGGTTTGCTAAACAAGTCAATTGGCCGGTGGAGGCAGCAGTGCTTACTTAAGTTACAACTACTCTTCAGCAATTTCGACTTCTTTGGGAGCAACAGGTTCTTCGGCAGTAATTTCTACTTCAATAGCCTTTTTCAGGTTAAGTTTTAGAACTTGAGAAATTGGTAAACCTTCCACCTCATTGATGAGATATTCTTGAGTTTCTGTTTCACGACGCTTGAGATAGACCGTTTTAAGCAGTGCCTCAATGCCATAACCCGTAACAATGTCACCAATAATGGTAGAGATGCCTAAGACCCCAAGTCCACCAATTAGTCCCAGCGGACCGCCTAACCCAAAAAGTGCGTAAATCATCGGATAGGCAGTACCACCGGATGCGGCAACAGCAATAATGAAAATAATGCCGGGGAGTCCCAGAGATGCAAGTTTTTGAACAACTTCATCCAGAGAAATTCCCCAGGAGACAAGTTTTTTGTTGATTTCTGTGGGATTAATTCCGAGAAAATCATTGGGAATGGCCGTTTCAGTAGTTTCCGTCATTGATGAGACTCCTAAAATCACTAAGTTGGATTGGTTGGTCGGGATTTCAGTCATATAAAATCCATGGTAAGGCAAAAGAATACAAATCGGCTGTCTAGCAATCAGATGCCTTGCAGCATTCTACATTAGTCTTACTGTTCACACAACTTGTAGAAAATCGTCAGTTCTTAGATTAAATCCTGTTTAAAAGATAGAGGAGATTGGGTAGAAACAATTGATAACTGGGGTTTTCAAGTTGGATTGGGAGTTAATCATAGTCTTAAAAACGGGTTTGGTATCAAATCTCAAGGCAAACTTTTAACTCTTCGGCTAAAATCTGGACATGGGGTTCCACCATAATCGAGACATGATTTCCTAGTACGAAATGAATCTCAACTGGCTCTGTAGAAAATTCACTCCAGCCTAAAGAAGAATCCTCGCAATCTCCAGCTATTAAATCTTTATTTGGATCATCAGCTAATTCCTCACTGGCCCGTATAATCGTGATTTTACCAGGATAAGTCTGTTTAGGGAGATAATCAATCAGACATAAACAGCTAGTTTTATAGGCTTGGACAATTTTTTCAAGCTGCCTAGTTTCCGCATTAGGAGGAAGCATATTAGCCAGTTTAAAAAAGTTTAAGGCGTATTTTAATTGTTCCTCCACTGTTAAGACTTGAAGAGTTTTATAGGAAATATCGATGGTTTTATCTAAATAAACTTCGATACCTTTGCTGACTTCAGCTAACCACCGCGCATGATCCCAATTAATATAATCAAGCAAAATTTGTTTGTCTTTATAAGTGGGTGCTGAAGAATCAATGATTGCTAGTAATGCCACTTGTTCACCCTGATTAACCAACTGTTGAGCCATTTCAAAAGCCACATTACCACCGTAGGAATGTCCTCCCAAAAAGTAGGGTCCTTGGGGTTGTAAATCCTGCATGGCTTTAAGATAAATACTGGCTATATCCTCAATGCGACTGATTTCTCCAAACTGTTGATAGAGATCATTTTCAAAACTGTAGAAAGGTTGATCTTTTCCTAAATAACGTCCTAAATGGTAAAAATAAAATGGTCGTCCCCCGGCCCCAGGGACACAGAAGAAAGGCGGCTTTGAACCATGAGGTTGAATGGGAACCACACAAGACTGGTTAGAGGAATCTGCATCGGTTTGGATAATGGTCGCTAACTGTTCAATAGTTGGGTTTTGAAATATTGTAGTTACGGCAATTTCCTTGCCTAACTGTTCTTTAATTTGGGTGATTAAATAAGGAGCTAAAAGGGAATGACCACCGAGGTCAAAAAAGTTATCATGCACGCTAATTTTGTCAATCTTTAGCACTTTTGACCAGATTTGCACGAGGTTTAATTCTAACTGATTACGCGCTTCAATAAATCTGTCTGAATCACTGGTATTACTAGGAGCTTTTAACGCACGACGATCAATTTTTCCGTTAGCTGTTAAAGGGAAAAACTCCAGCAGCACAAAAGCACCAGGAACCATATAACCGGGCAATTTATGGCTAAGAAATTGACGCAAATCGCCACTTGTTAGCTTTACTCCTAGCTTAGGTACAATATAGGCAACTAACTGTTTTTCCCCCGGATTGTCTTCACGAACAATCACACAGGAAGACTGTACCGCCTGATTTTGACTAAGTACAGCCTCAATTTCTCCCAATTCAATACGGAAGCCGCGAATTTTTACTTGATTGTCAATCCGTCCTACATATTCAATATTACCATCGGGTAAATAACGGGCCAAGTCTCCCGTTTTATATAATTTTGACGGCTCATTGCCCCCCTTATTAAGGGGGGTTGGGGGGATCACTTCATCCTTCTCAAAAGGATTAGGAATAAATTTTTCTTGGGTTAATTCGGGACGGTTAAGATAACCTTTGGCTAATCCTGCACCAGCAATATGTAATTCTCCTACTACACCAATCGGGACAGGTTGGAGATAGTTATCTAAAATGTAAACCTGTGTGTTGGAGATTGGACAACCAATGGGAATTGACTTTATTGTTGCCTCTAGTTGTTTAGGAATAGGATAGCAACAGGTAAAAGTTGTACTTTCTGTTGGTCCATATCCATTAATAATTTGCGTCAATGGCAAAGTTTCCAGTGCTTTATGAACATGAGCAACTGAAAGTGCTTCTCCACCAATTAGTAGCTGTTTAATTCCTGATAAAGCTTGGGAATTATCGTCAATAATCTTATTGAACAAAGCAGCCGTTAGCCATAAAATAGTAATGCCATGTTTGTCTATTGCATTTCTTAAACTTGTAGCGGTAGGAATATCTTCCGTAAAAATCACACATCTCGCACCATGTAATAAAGCACCCCAAATCTCAAAGGTAGAAGCGTCAAAAGCAATGGGAGCCATTTGTAAAAATCTTTGTGTTGCATCTAGATGTGCATAATTTACGCCAAACAAAAGACGGTTAACGCTACGATGAATAACCTCAACACCTTTAGGTTTACCTGTAGAGCCAGAAGTATAAATAACGTAGGCTAAATTATCCGCAGAAACTGTGCTGTTCAGATTCTCCGGACTTGCCTGATTAATTTGTTGCCAATCTTTGTCTAAACAGACAATAATAGCCTGATGATTTGGCAAGAAATTCTGTAAAGATTCGCAGGTTAACAGTATTTTAACCTGGGTATCTTGGAGCATAAAGCTAATGCGTTCTTGGGGATAATCTGGGTCAATAGGAACATAAGCTCCACCGACTTTAAGAATAGCCAATAATCCCACAATCATGTCTAAAGAACGCTCTAGACAAATCCCCACTAATTCATCTGGTTTTACTCCTAATTTTTGCAGATAATGAGCTAATTGATTAGCACGACAATTTAATTCATTGTAGGTTAATTTTTGCTGGGAACAGACCACCGCTACCGCGTCGGGTGTGCGTTTTACCTGTTCTTCAAATAATTGATGAATACATTTATCAGAGGGATAATCTGTGTGAGTTTCGTTCCACAATGATAACAATTGATAACGTTCTTCATCACTTAACATCGATAACTCAAAAATTCCCATATTGGGATTAGCTGCAATCGCAGTTAAGAGATTTTGAAAATGTTGACCCATTTGGTTAATAGTGGGGGCAGCAAACAAATCCGTACTATAACACCAAACCGCTTCTAAACGATCAGAAACTTCCCAAAAATTTACCTCTAAATCAAATCGCGCTTTAAGCTCAACAGATAAAGGCAAACTCTCCATCTTTAAGCCAGATAAACTGGCCTCAGATTGGGGAGTATTTTGCAGTGAGAACATCACCTGTATCAAAGGATTGTGACTTAAATCTCGGTTTAATTGTAATTTTTCTACTAACATTTCAAAAGGCAAATCTTGATGAGCATAAGCTGATAAAGTTGTTTGCTTTACTCGTTCTAATAACTCCAGAAAACTCGGATTTCCCGACATATCACCCCTTAAAGCCAAAGTATTGGCAAAAAAGCCCATTAATTTCTCAATTGCCGAACTATTACGATTAGCGATGGGAGAACCTACCAAAACATCTAATTGACCACTATAACGAGAAATTAGGACAAAAAAAGCCGCCAGTAAAGTCATAAATAGCGTTCCTCCTGACTCCTGACTTAACCTTTTGAGGCGTTGCGTTAAGTCTTGATTCAGGCGAAAAACCTGCCCATCACCCCGGAAACTAGGAATTGGAGGACGGGGATAATCCGTTGGCAATTCTAAAATAGTAGGTGCATCTTGTAACTGTTTTTGCCAGTAATTAAGTTGACGCTCCAAAACTTCACCGGTGAGCCATTGACGTTGCCATACGGCAAAATCGGCGTATTGAATCGATAATTTAGCGAGAGGGGAAGGCAAACCCTGGACAAAGGCCGCATAAAGTTGAGATAATTCATCAAAGAAGATGCTCAAAGACCAACCATCGTAAATAATATGGTGCATCTTCAACAGCAATACATACTCTTGGGAACTGAGTTTAATTAACTTAAATTGGACTAATGATTCCTTGGCTAGATTAAAGGGTTTTAAGGAGAAAGCAATCGCTATTTCTTGCAGATGTTCTGTTTGTTCATTCTTTGATAAATTTTGTAAATCTTCCAGGGGTAAACTGACGGTTGAAGGGGTAGCAATGCGCTGAATTGGTTGCCCTTCTACCATCGGAAAAGTGGTTCTTAAAATTTCGTGACGGCGAATCAGTTCGCTGAGACTTTGTTCTAAAGCTAATAGATTGAGGTTTCCTTCTAACCGTAAAGCGTCCAACAGATTATAGGAATGACTATCGGGAGAAAGTTGCTGCAGAAACCAGAGTCGTTGTTGAGCAAAAGAGAGGGGTAAATCCTGATCCCGTGACACGGGAATAATCTCTAAATCAACAGTATTAGTTGGGATTTTTGCCGCTCTTAAAAAGTCCAAAATTTCAGGTTTTTTGGCGGCGATTTCTTCTTTAATTTCTGGGGTCATAACCCCTTTGGGAGCCTGAAAACGAAGTTTTTCGCCTTCCAGCCATAGTTTAATCTCTAAACCCTTCAAATACGCTAAAAAATCTCCTACTTTCACTTACCAATTGCCTCCAAAGTTGTTGTTAAATTAGCTCTAAATCACGAAGTTTGCCCTGAGGATGAAAAAGTCCATCAGATTGCTATTGACTAGGATCAATATTTGTCCTTTGCCGTTTTAACTGTCTTGCTAAACTATTGAGAGCAGCTAAAACTTTAACTGTTTTTATAATTCACCATCCTCATAATCTTCTAAGCTTTCAGTCATAGCTATTTCTCCCGGTGCAACGGTAAGAACTTCAATAATTTGGGCTAAATTAGCGATAGTTGGGTATTCTAGCAAATTTTGTAAAGACAATTCCACCGAGAAAAGATCGCGGGAACGGGAAATAACCTGAGTTGCTAACAAAGAATGTCCTCCCAATTCAAAGAAATTATCCTTAATCCCAATACGTTCGACTCCCAAAACTTCACTCCAAATTTGAGACATTTGAGTTTCAATCGGGGTACGAGGTGCGAGAAATCCCGTAGCTAAATTGCGTTTAGCTGTATCGGGAGTAGGCAAAGCCTGTCGATCTACTTTACCATTAGGAGTCAAAGGTAGGGCATTAAGCAAAACAAAAGCCTGGGGAACCATATAACTAGGTAGCTTTTGTTGGACAAATTCCCGCACCTGTGGCACTAACTTCTGGACTAATTTACCATATAGGGGATTATTCGTATAATCAGTCCAGGATTTGGGAATAATCGTCTCATCATCCCAAAAATTGGGGTATGGTTGTTGATCAATTTTATTTATTATCGGTTCTAGGATGGCATTCTGGCGACAGAAAACCACATCGAAAGAACCATCTTGACTACCTTCCCACCAACTGAGATGAACAGTGTAACCTAACTGTTCTCCCAGTTGCCACATTTGCTCAGGATTAATCCCTATCCCGCTATTTTTTCCTAACAATTGCCGCAATTCTCCCACGGTTTTTACCCCTGGAGGATTTTCTAAACAGTCTAAAATTTGTAGTGCCTTTTGTAATCGTTGATTGGGTACATCTCTGATACCTAAATATTCTGGTTGTTCCAGTTTCAGTTTATCTTGTAGTTGCCCTACAGAAAACCGATCCCGCTGCCAATTTAGCCAAGGAATTGTCGTTTTTTGCCCATCAGTATCCAGATGTAAAGTAACATCATAGCGGAATTGGGTTAACTCATTGTCAGCCTGACCCCGTTTCGGTGCAATTTCTACCCAAGAAATTCGCGGAAAGCGTTGTTTAAGCGCGATAAAGAACTGAGGTTCAATTAACAATTCTTCTTCGGTAGCTACACTTTGATTCACCTGTTTTTGCCATTGTTCAAGGGTTTTATTAGCTTCAGCGCGAGCTAACTGTACCGCCGCATGGTAAGGCTCTAGTAAGGACAAACTACGAATATCACCTAAGAAAATCTTACCCCGATCTGCAATCGCCTTCACTGCTCCTGCGATAACTTGTAATAGATAATCCACACTAGGGAAATACTGGACAACGGAGTTAATCACTATTCGATCGAAAGTAGCTTGGGGAATGCCGGTAAAATCATCGGCTGTTCGGTGTAATAATTTTACTTTGCCCTCTAAACCCTCAATTGTGCCACATAAATGTTCGAGGTTATTAATGGTAGCAGCGGAATAATCGGCTCCCCAATATTCCTGACAATGTTTCGCCACACGGAATAGCAATAATCCACTTCCGCAACCAATTTCTAACACTCGTTGCGGTGGTTGATTTCCTAAAATTCGGCTCACTGTCTGATCAACCCATTCCTGCATTTCTGCTGCGGGAATAGCTTGTCCCGTATAACTACTATTCCAACCACTAATATTAAAAGTGGGGTCTTCAATTTGAGGTTGGGGTTTACTGTAGGATTCTTCGTAAATCTTTTGCCAATCACTAACATATTCACTCTGCCATTGAGCAAGCTGTTCGGGCAATACTTGACCCTTGAGAGCCGGAACTAAGTAGGCTACCAAATTAGTATTAAGCTGGTCTTGATCATGATCACTTGCCTGATCAGCGCGAGCCATCACAACCGCTTCTTGTACTAGGGGATGTTGGCTCAAAACTGCTTCAATTTCCCCTAATTCAAGGCGGAAACCCCTTACTTTAACCTGATTGTCAATTCGTCCCAGATATTCAATCTGACCATCGGGTAAATAACGGGCTAAATCTCCCGTTTTGTATAATTTTGACGGCTGCTCTCCCCCCTTATCAAGGGGGGTTAGGGGGGGATCAAGGGAGACAAACGGGTTAGAGATAAATTTCTCTGCTGTCAATTCTAGGCGATTCAGATAACCCCTGGCTACCCCTGCTCCTCCGATATGTAATTCCCCGGGTACACCGATAGGAACCGGTTGTAAATGCGAGTCTAAAATATAAACCTGCACATGAGGAATTGGCCGACCAATAGTTATTTTTTCATCAACCGGCGTACATTTAGCTACCGTTGCACAAACACTTCCTTCTGTGGGCCCATAACCATTAAAGAAATTTCGTCCCTGGGACCATTTTTTCACCAATTCAGGAGAACAAGCTTCCCCAGCGACAATAATAGTTTGCAGAGAGGAAAGATTTTCCCACGGTAGTACCGCTAAAGCTGATGGCGGTAGAGTAATATGAGTAATCTTATTCTCCCGTAATTGCTTGATTAAAGGTAAACCGGGCATTAAATTGTCTTTACTTGCCAGATAAAGTCTCGCTCCCGCTCCCAAAGCCATCAAAACTTCCGAAATACAGGCATCAAAACTAAAAGAAGCAAACTGAAGCACTCGACTCTGAGAAGACACAGCAAAAGTCTGAATTTGCGCCAGAGCAAGGTTACACAACCCTTGATGTTCAACCATCACCCCTTTAGGTTTACCCGTAGAACCAGAAGTATAAATCACATTAGCTAAATTAGAAGCTGTTACCTTCACCGTCAAATTATCCCGGTTCATTGGTTTAATTTCTTGCCAAATTTCAGCTAAAAATACAGTTTTAGCTTGATGATTTGGGAGTTTATCAATCAGTGAACTTTGGGTTAGTAATAAGGGTACTTGACTATCCTCTAACATAAATTGTAAGCGTTCTTGAGGATATTCTGGGTCAAGGGGTAGATAGGCAGCACCGGCTTTAAGGATGCCTATTAATGCCACAATCATGTCTAAAGAGCGCTCTACACATAAACCGACTATTACCTCGGTTTCTACACCTAAAGAGCGTAAATAGTGAGCTAGTTGATTGGCCCGACTATTTAATTCTGCATAAGTCAACTGTTGATTTTCAAAGACTACTGCTACTGCATCAGGGGTACGCGCTGCTTGTTCCTCGATTAATTGATGAATACACTTGTTATAGGAGTAATCAGCTTTTGTCTCATTCCAACCCTCTAATAGTTGATACTCTTCCTCTGGGTTTAATAAGGGTAGTGAAGCTAATGATTGACGGGGATTTTCTACAATTGCCGCTAACAAAGTCTTAAAATGAGTCATCATACGGACAATGGTTTCAGCATCAAATAAATCCCTGTTATAAGAGCAAAAACCGCCCAATCCTTCGGCTGCATCCCAGAGGTAAAGTTCTAGGTCAACCCTAACTGAATCAAGTCCTGATGGTATCTCCTCAATGTTTACTCCGGGTAAATCCCAGGGAGAACTAGGAGCATTCTGAAGGGCAAAAACTATCTGTGTTAAAGGATTACGATCTAAATGACGCTCAATTTGTAATTTTTCGACTAACATCTCGAAGGGTAAATCTTGATGGTCGTAAGCGTCTTGAGTAGTTTGTCTGACCTGCGCGAGAAAATCCTCAAAGGTCGGGTCTTGAGATAAATCAAATCTTAACACTAAAGTATTGACAAAAAAGCCGATTAACCCTTCAATTTCGGTGCGGTTACGGTTGGCAATTGGTGAACCAATTACCACATCTGTTTGTTGACTATAACGAGATAGTAACACAGCAAAACCCGCCAGTAATGTCATAAAAAGAGTGCTACCCGACTCTTGACTAAGTTTTTTCAATTGTTGCGTTAGTTGACTATCTAGTTGCAGTCGCTCCGTCCCACCGCGAAAACTTTGAATTGCTGGCCGGGGACGGTCTGTGGGAAGTTGGTGTAGTAGGGGAATCCGGGTTAATTGTTGCTTCCAGTAGCTTAATTGACGGTCTAATACTTCATTAGTTAACCATTGACGCTGCCACACGGCAAAGTCAGCATACTGTATTGATAAATCAGGTAAATCTGCTTTTGTCCCGGTGCAGAAACTTCGATAATAGACCGATAATTCGTCCACTAAAACACCTATTGACCAACCATCCGCCGCAATATGATGAATGGCTAATAATAGGACATATTCCTCTGTCTGCAATTGCCATAATTTGACTCGTAATACTGACCCTGCTTCGAGATCAAAAGGTTCGGATGCTGCTGCTAATAACAGGTTTTTTACCTGTTGCTCAGAATGACTGAGGTTTTGCAGATTGACAACTGGTAAGGTGAAGGTTACATTAGGATCGATCGCTTGTATTGGTTGGTTATCTTTGAGTTTAAATTGAGTCCGTAGGGGTTCATGGCGTTGAATAATTGCTTGGAAAGCTTTTTCTAAGGCTTTAATATTGAGATTTCCGCGCAAACGCATCGTTAAATCAATAGTATAAGCTCCACTTTCCCCTTCTAATTGATTCACAAACCAGAGACGTTCCTGGGCCCAGGATAGGGGAATATCATCCTCTCGATTAACGGGGACAATTGATGGTAGCTTTAACCCTAAACCTGTTTGCAGTTCTTTTAAAATTACCCCACTTAACTGAGCAATGGTTGGCGATTCAAACAGATAACGCAAGGGTAAAACAATCTCAAAGGTTTCCTGTAATCGAGAAATAACTTGAGTTGCCAACAGAGAATGGCCCCCTAATTCAAAGAAATTATCCTCAATACTGACTCGTTCTAATTTCAGTACCTCAGCCCAAATCTGCGCCATTTTTTCTTCAATGGGATTACGGGGAGCGATATATTCACCTTTGCCCTGTAAATCGGGAACAGGTAAAGCACGGCGGTCGATTTTGCCATTGGGAGTTAAGGGGAAAGCATCAAGAAGAATAAACGCAGTAGGAACCATATAATCGGGTAATTTTGCTCGCAAAAATTGCCGTATTTCGTTAATTGTCAGGTTGATTTCGGGTTGCGGTACGACGTAAGCAACTAAGCGTTTATCCCCCGGATTATCTTCACGAACAATCACACAAGAAGACTGTACCGCCTCATTTTGGTTGAGTAAGGCTTCGATTTCTCCCAATTCAATGCGGAAACCGCGAATTTTTACTTGATTGTCAATCCGTCCTACATATTCAATATTACCATCGGGTAAATAACGCCCTAAGTCTCCCGTTTTATATAATTTTGACGGCTCATTGCCCCCCTTATTAAGGGGGGTTGGGGGGATTACTTCATCCTTCTCAAAAGGATTAGGGATAAATTTTTCTTGGGTTAATTCGGGACGATTGAGATAACCTTTGGCTAATCCTGCACCAGCAATATGTAATTCTCCGACTACACCAATCGGGACAGGTTGCAGATTTTTATCCAGCAAATAGATTTGGGTATTAGCAATCGCTTTACCAATGGGAATAGTTGTCGCTGTAGAAGCTACGTTTTCCACTAAATACCAAGAAGAAAACGTTGTATTTTCCGTTGGACCATAGACATGAAGCAACCGTTGTGGCGCACCTTTTTCTAGTACCTCTTGTACCCATTTTGGTTCAACTGCTTCACCCCCAAATAGTAAGCAGCGTAAGTTACTAAAAGCTTGGGGAACTAAATTAGCTAACTGATTAAAAAGTGCTGTGGTTAAAAATAAGACACTAATCTGATTTTCCTTTAAGCTTAGTGCCAATTCTTGGGGTGAGAGCAGAACTGATTTAGCGATAATAATAATCTTAGCACCGTTAAGTAAAGCCCCCCAAATTTCAAAAGTAGCGGCATCAAAAGCAATATTAGACGCTTGCACAACGCGGTCATCAGGAGTAAACTGGATGTAATTGGTATTTAATACCAGTCGATTAACTGCTTGATGAGTGACGATAACACCCTTAGGTATTCCTGTAGAACCAGAAGTATAAATAACGTAGGCTAAATTATCCGCAGAAACCGCGCTGTTAAGATTCTCCTGACTTGCTTGATTAATTTGTGGCCAATCTTTATCTAAACAGATAACAATAGCCTGATGATTTGGCAGGGAAGTCTGTAAAGATTCGCAGGTTAATATTATTTTAACCTGGGTATCTTGGAGCATAAAGCTAATGCGTTCTTGGGGATAATCTGGGTCAATCGGAACATAAGCACCACCCGCTTTTAAGATTCCTAATAACCCCACAATCATGTCTAAGGAACGCTCAAGGGAAATACCGACTAAAGTATCAGCTTTTACGCCTAATTTTCGCAAATAATGGGCTAATTGATTAGCACGACAATTTAACTCATTGTAGGTTAATTGTTGACCTGAACAGACCACTGCTACTGCGTCGGGTGTGCGTTTTACCTGTTTCTCAAATAATTGATGAATACACTTATACTCAGGATAGTCAACTTGAGTATTATTCCACTCAATTAATAACTGATTAGTCTCGCTTTCTGTCAGTAAGGGTAATTGGGAAATCTGCGCTTGAGGATTGGCCACAATTCCCCCTAATAAGTTGAGAAAATGCCCTGACAATCGCTCAATAGTGCTACTCTCAAACAAATCAGTATTATATTCCCAGACACCTTTTAAGCCATCATCGGTGTTAACCATAGCTAAGGTTAAATCAAACTTAGCTGTGGTATTTTCTGGAGGCAAATCTGTCACCGTTAATCCCGTCATTGCAATCTCAGACTTGGGTGTATTTTGCAGGACAAAAGCGACTTGAAATAGGGGAGTATGGCTCAAATCCCTTTCCGGTTGCAACGCTTCGACTAACATTTCAAAGGGTAAGTCTTGGTGTGCGTAAGCATCCATTGTCACTTCCCGAACCCGGGTTAATAACTGACTAAAACTCGGATTATCTGATACATCCGTCCGCATCACTAAAGTATTAACAAAGAAGCCGATTAACCCCTCAATTTCGATGCGATTACGGTTAGCAATGGGAGTTCCTACCAAAATATCACTTGAGCCTGTATAACGATACAGTAAAGCATCAAAAGCAGCCAACAGCGTCATAAATAATGTCACCCCTTGTTGGCGACTCAATTCAGTCAAAGCTTGGCTAAGTTTGGGGGACAGGGAAAATTCTTGCTGAGTACCGACAAAGCTTTGCACCGCAGGTCGAGGGTGGTCTGTGGGAAGAGATAATAAAGGGGGTGCAGCTGTTAGTTGATTTTGCCAGTAATTTAATTGACTTTGTAGGACATCCCCTTGTAACCATTGTTTTTGCCAGAGTGCAAAATCTCCATATTGAATCGGTAAAGGAGCTAAATTTGCGGGTTGATTCTGCACATAAGCATTATATAAGCTGGTCAATTCGTGAATCAACACTTCGATTGACCAACCATCACTAATAATGTGGTGCATACATACTAACAAGAGATGTTCCGTCTCCGATAGCACCACTAAAGTGATTCTGATTAAAGATTCTTTGGCTAAATCAAAGGGTTGCGTGGCTTGTTTTTGCTTTAATTGCTGTGTTTTTTCTGCTTGCTCTTGGATGGGTAAATCTTGTAAATCAACGACCGATATTGTTTCCCTTGTTGTTTGAATAACCTGAGTCGGTTGTCCATCAATCGTGACAAAATTAGTCCGTAATACCTCATGGCGATCGCAAATTTCTTGCAAACTTTGTTCTAAGGCCTTTTGATTGAGGTTGCCTCGGAAATGCAACACCATCGGTATATTATATAAAGCGCTATTTGGTTGCAATTGATCTAAAAACCATAAACGCTGTTGAGCAAAAGATAGAGGTAGTTCTGTATCCTTAGTTCTCGGTAAAATCGGGGGTACTGTTAGCGTCAGATTTTGCTGCTGTAATTGTCCAATAAGATGCGCTAATTCGGCCACCGTCGCTGCACCAAATAAACTCCGCAAAGGTAGTTCTATTTTAAATAAACTCCGAATCCGGGAGACTAATTGAGTTGCGAGGAGAGAATGACCGCCAATTTCAAAGAAATTATCATAAATTCCCACTTGCTCTACTTTGAGTATTTCTGTCCAAATTTGCACCAACATCTCTTCAATTCCATTGCGTGGTGCTACATATTGATCCCGACGATTACCTATCTTATCTGGTGCGGGTAAAGCGCGACGATCTACTTTACGATTAGTAGTAAGGGGTAAAGATTCCAGAAAAACAAAAGCTTGAGGAACCATATACAAAGGCAATTTACTGGACAGAAACTGACGCAGTTCACTAATCATCGGTATGCGTTCATAATGAGCTACTATGTAGGCGACTAAATATTTATCCCCCGGAGTATCTTCCCGAATAATTACACAGGATGTTTGTACATCAATATTTTGGTTAAGTACCGCTTCAATTTCTCCCAACTCAATACGGAATCCGCGAATTTTAACCTGATTGTCAATCCGGCCAAAACATTCAATATTACCATCGGGTAAATAACGCGCTAAATCTCCCGTTTTATACAACCGATTGAAAGCTGCATTAGCAAAGGGATTGTCAATAAATTTTTCAGCAGTTAATTCGGGACGATTCAGATAACCCCGCGCTAAACGAACACCGCATAAATGCAATTCCCCCTTAACTCCAATGGGTACAGGTTGCAGATTTTGATCCAAGATATATGCTTTTGTGTTAGCAATGGGACGACCAATCAGCACCGAATTGATTTTTTCTGACTGATAATCTAGCAAGTCATGAACTATGGCGGTTACAGACGCTTCTGTGGGGCCATAGACGTTAATACATTCAACCCGTTTCCCGACCATTTGTCGCCAAATATTGACGGTTTCTGGTAACACTGCATCCCCTCCCACGGCCACAACTCGCAGACTGGATGGCACAGTAGCTAATGATTGGGAAACGGCGATTGCCCATTCATGCCAATAGGCGGGGGTAATATTTAAAACAGTGAGGCTTTCTTGTTCGATAAAATCGGCAAAATCAGTCAAAGTTGCGAACATTTGCCCCGGTCTTAAAACCACTGTGCCACCTTTTAACCAGGTGGGAAAAATTTCTTCGGCAGCGACATCAAAGCCAAAGGAAGCAAACTGTAAAACGCGATCAGATTCTGTTAAACCGAATACTTCACTAATGCCCCAACTATGATTAACTAAGGCTGCGTGAGTTAACATCACTCCTTTAGGTTTACCTGTGGAACCAGATGTATATAATAGGCATAGTAGATTTTCTGGTGCTACTTCACTGAGGGTATTTTCTGACCTTTGAACTGTCAAGATATCGGCTAATTTATCTAAGACAATTACCCCCACATCTTCTGCTGGCAAAGAATCGAGTAAACTTTCTTGAGTTAGCAGTAGAGAAATTTGGGCATCTTCTGCCATATAAGTCAACCGTTGCTGAGGATAATCTGGGTCTAAAGGTATATAGGCTCCCCCAGCTTTGAGAACTGCCAATAATCCGACAATAACTAATAGTGAACGCTCTAGATAAATGCCGACTAAAACTTCTGAATTTACCCCCAAAGATTGTAAATAATGGGCTAATTGATTCGCCTGAATATTTAATTCTTGATAGGTTAATTCTTGACCCTCAAAGACCACTGCTACTGCAGCCGGTGTTCGTGCTGCTTGTTCTTCAAATAAATGATGAACGCACTGATGGAAAGGATAGTCTTTCTCGGTAGCATTCCAGTCTTGTAATAATTCTTTTGCTTCGACTCCGGTTAATAATGGTAGTTGAAAAATTGGCTGCTGCGGGTTAACAACCAATGCTTCTAGTAGGGTGATGAAATTTCCTGTTAATCGTTCAATGGTGCTGCGATCAAATAAATCGGTATTATATTCCCATACCCCTTGTAATCCTGCACTGGTATTCTCCATAGCCAGGGTTAGATCAAATTTGGCGGTGTCATTTTCTGTGGTGAGGGGAGTGGCGGTTAAGTCTATTAGTTCTAAGGGAGATGGGGGACTATTTTGCAGCAGAAAATCCACTTGAAATAAAGGCGCGTGACTTAAATCTCGTTCAGGTTGTAGGGCCTCTACCAACATTTCAAAAGGCAAATCCTGATGAGCATAGGCATCCATTGCCATTTCCCGTACTCGACCCAATAACTGATTAAAATTGGGGTTGCCTGACAAGTCAATTCGCAGGACTAAAGTATTGACAAAAAAGCCGATTAACCCTTCAATTTCCCTGCGATTACGGTTAGCAATGGGAGTACCAATTAAGATGTCTTCCTGTTCTGTATAACGGTAAAGTAAGACAGCATAAGCTGTTAACAGGGTCATAAATAAAGTGACACCCTGTTCCTGGGTCAATTGGGTCAGTTTTTCGGTCAATTCTAGGGAAAGGCTAAAGGGTAAATGTCCCCCAGCAAAACTTTGTTGATTGGGTCGAGGTCTATCTGTTGGTAAAGATAGAAGGGCCGGTGCGCCGGCTAACTGTTTTTGCCAGTAGTCTAGTTGCTGTTGCAATACCTCTCCCTGTAGCCATTGTCTTTGCCAAAGGGTAAAATCTCCATACTGGATAGATAGGGGATTGAGAGGCGAAGATAAACCCTGAATATAGGCATTATAGAGGGCGGTTAGTTCCTGAATAAATACCCCCATTGACCAGCCATCACTGACAATGTGGTGCATACAGACTAATAAGAGATGTTCCGTTTCAGATAACACCAATAAAGTGATTCTGATTAAGGGTTCACCAGCTAAGTCAAAGGGTTGAATCGCTTGATTTTT
>NZ_JAPZSR010000276.1:0-9108 GCF_027531875.1 Microcystis sp. LE19-84.1B
ACTTAAACCTTCCTGTCAATAACATATAGGGATTATAAAAATGATAATTGCGTAAATCCCAACTAACATCTTGACCTAAAATAACCGAGATAATTCCCAAAGCAAAAAAGTAGATAATTGCCCAAAATAAGGGATGAGAAAGTGAAAAACGTTTCAGGGTTGTCATAATTAAAAATCCAAGATTTATTTGTTTATTTTTACTAGCTTAACTTGGCAATTTATAGTTAAGGATGAGATTAAGATTACCTAGTAACAATCCCACAAAGACAATAAGCATGATTATTTTAACAAAATTAGTTAAAATTTTCGATTTTTTCTCGGTTAAATCATTAAAGAAAAATCCCCCTAAAATAATTGCCGTTCCGATAATAAAGTAATATCTACCGTAAGGGGAACTCAAAACCCAATCCTTAATATTTAAATTCACCGACCAAACGACAAGAAAAATAAAGATAGTGGCAGCACTGATAAAATCAGAGTTTTTACGAAAATCGTCTAAAAATATACCAAGCACTAGAAAGAGAAATCCATAGTAAGGAATTACATACCAAGCATAGTAATGACTTTGAGCGCCAGAAAAAATAAGAAGAATTGTATAGATTAATATAGGAAAAATAACCAATCGTATTTTAGATATTTTTAAAGGAAATCTGGAAACTAACAGCAGAGTGATCCAACTAAAAATTAACCAACCATCCTCAAAAAAAACTGTAGGTAAAACTAGATTTTTTAACATAGCAAAATCCGTAAAGCGATTTTTATGTTCTTGGAGAGTAGTTAAAAACCAACTAAAATCATAAAACCAACCGTAAAGGTAATACAAACCAAAGGATAAAACTGCCGTCAGAGAAGCAATTAAGCTATCTCGCCAATTTTTTTGTAATAACAGTAAAGCGACTAGAGAACCTAGAATATATAATCCTGTCACCTTAACTAAAGGTGCTAAACCACCTAGAACTATAGCCAAATATAGATACTTTTTTTGAGACTTTTCACTGTACTGAAGGAATAAAAGTGCTACCGCTAAACTTAGACATAATAATAAATTTTCACTAACTGCTAAACGAGATAAAAAAACCGTATTGGGGTTAGTGGCAAAAATTAAAGAGGTTATAATCGCCACCCCGGTATTAGTCAAACGTAAAGCTAATAAATAAAGTAAGAAAATAGAGAGAGTGCCAAAAACTAAAGAAGGAATCCTAATTACTGTTAAACTACAGTCAAAAAATTCCTTTGCTCCCGATAAAATAGCCGTCATACCCACAATTAATCCAAACAAGGGAGGATGATCAAACCAAGGGGTAACAAAACGATAACGAACAGCAGTTTTTTCCCAAACTGTCACCAGAAAATCATCCGTGGGACTGAGGAAAGACCAACTGGTAGGAACTCCCTCTTGAATCAAACTCATGCCACTCCAAGCAAAAGCAAATTCATCTTGAGTCCAGTTATAGGGGGGTAAGGAATCGTACTGATAATATCTTAAGATAAATCCCAAGACCGTAATTAATACACCTAGAAATAGACGGTAATCAAACTTTTCAAAATTCTTAAATGTAAAATCTCGCTGCATGATTATTCTGAAATTGGCTCGCTATTTATTTTTTGGGGTGAACCCGCGCTATTGTATCACGGTTTGACGGTTAAATTTTTTGGCAAACCCAGATCAATTAAATACCTGATTATCGAGATGACTTAACCTTGATAATTTCTCCTTGGTAAATTCTCAGGGGTATCAAAGGGCAAACTCATCTTTATAGCCAACTCTAGGCAAGGGACTCATTTCTAGCAGAAAAGTTCCCCAGTTTCTCCCTACTAAACTATAACTTAAGAGATTGACATTACCATCAGCAATATGCTAAAAAACATTAGCTTAAGTAGGGAGGCACAATTATTTGTAGGATAGGTTAGCGGTAGCGTAACATAATCGGGCGTTGGGTTTCATGCTTCAACCCAACCTACGTTCATCTTATATTTAATTCCACCCACCTACTCAATAGCCGAGTAACAACAATTACTCCGTTAAAAATTCCTATATTTTCCCCTAAAGCCAACATCTTTACCTTAGTTGCCCACATGATTCGTCAGTTAAATTATTCTAGAGTTTGGTTATTATTAATCCTTATTTTTGCCCTTTTCCTGCGTCTAAATGCCGCTTTCTCTTATCCTAATATTCTCTGGCCGGATGAAATTTTTCAGACCTTAGAACAGGCTCATCGACTAGCTTTTGGTAATGGGATGATACCTTGGGATTTTCGGGACGGGATTCGTTCTTGGTTATTTCCGGGCATTCTTGGCGGGATTATGAAGCTAACTGCTGGTTTTTCCGAAGGCTCCAGTGGCTATCTGGCCAGCGTCAAGATTTTCCTCAGTTTACTATCTTTAATTCCCGTTTGGATCGGATTCTCGATCGCCTACGAAAGCATCGGTTTGGCCGGCGCCATCCTAACCGGCGGTATTTGTGCGATTTGGTTTGAATTTATTTATTTTGCCCCGAAAGCCTTCACCGAAGTTATTGCCGCTTATTCCCTGCTGGTGGGCGTTTATTTAGGATGCTACGGCAAAAATCCCCCCTCTCGTCAGCGACTGTATTGGACGGGGTTTTTCTACGGATTGACCACCTATCTTCGATTTCATTTACTGCCGGCCATCGCCATCGCCCTCATTTATCAAGTTAGACAAAAAAACTTTCCACAATTACTGCCCCTTGCCCTCGGTTTTATCGGTCCGGTTTTGCTAGGGGGTGCTTTAGACGCTTTCACTTTGTCCACCCCCTTCCAATCGATTTGGAAACTGATCTGGATTAATATTTTTGAAGGAAAATTTAATAGTTTTGGCGTATCCCCCTGGCAGCAATATTTTACTTGGTTAGCCCTCAATTGGTCTTGGTGGCTGTTTCCGATCCTCTTCTTCTCTGTAATCGCCGCTCGTCGTCACTGGATTCTCGCCCTTCTGGCCCTAGTTATTATCCTCTCTCACAGCTTTTTAGGTCACAAAGAATATCGCTATATGTTCCCTGCCCTACCATTAATTATTATTCTCGCCGGTTTGGGGACTGCCACTCTCGTCTCGCATTTATCGTTAATGCGAGGTTCCCTCGCCGGCAAAACTATCGTTATTTTTAGTAGTTTACTTCTTTGGGCTTTTCTATCCTGGTTGTTGGCGGGGCGTTTTAATACCGACCAGACTTTTAATTTCGGACCGCCTTGGCAAAAACCGGGCTATACTCACTGGCAAACCCACGGCGGACAATTACAAGCCTATCAGTATTTAAGTAGCGAGAAAAAACTCTGCGGTTTAGGAGTAAAAGGATTGGCGTGGCAATATACGGGGGGATACGCCTACTTACACCAAGATGTACCGATTTATTTCCTCAAAGATAACCAAAATTTCGAGGCACTACAACCTTATTTTAATTATCTATTATTTAACCAAGACACTGCCGCCGTCGGAGATTATCAACGGGAGAAATGCTTTAACGGAACTTGCGTTTACAGGCGCTCGAATTCTTGTCAAGTTAACCCGAATTATCATATCAATCGCTATCTCAAAGAAGCTGGCGAGTAGGATCATAGATACTTAGGCAAACTTGCAAAATTTGTCAAAAATAAGTCTAAAAAGCAGAAAAAAAAGTTAATTATGTAAGCGGGATAACTTCGAGCCTTGAAAAAGTTAAAACCTGGTCAATTTACCTAAGTTTTCTGATTTTAATCTACATACTTTTTGTGATCATCGTCAACCTCTCCTCTTTCCCCAGATTGCACGGAGATGTGGCTTGGTTTGGACTGAATGCCCGGGAAATCCTCCACCACTGTTTTGATTGAATACTGTCCCAGTTGTCGAGATTTTCCCAAATATTGGAAAATTATCTAAGGAAGTTACCCAGAATCTATAATTATTCAAAATCAATTATCTGCAAAAATTCTCAGCTTATATATTAACGAAAGCTAATAATAAGCTGACTTTAAGCCTCAAATTTTTTGGTAAATATATTGACAAATGATCCCAATCGAGGGTATTATTAGAGTGGTTTTGGTAAAAATATCCAACAGCCAGACACCTTCTAGACTAACTTAAGTAGGGAGGCACAATTATTTGTAGGATGGGTTAGCGGTAGCGTAACCCATGCGGGCGTTGGGTTTCATGCTTCAACCCAACCTACGTTCATTTTATATTTAATTCCACCCACCCACTTAGTAAAATTAATTCCTTCCTATTGATAGATGAAAATCAAGAAATATCTTAAGTTCTGGAAATATCCTCGCTTAGTTGATGAACGAGAGACTTTAATTGAAGAACGAGATTCTCTCAAAGATCATCTGAAGAGTTTGAATCAAGAAAAACAAGAAATGATTCGGGAAAAAAACGCTCTTTATGAAAGATTAGGTCAGTTATCTTTAACCATTCCCGAACTGCAAGAAATTAGTCCCAAACTTCTCGATATTAGCGTCATCAAAAATAAGGCCCGCCAGTTTCGAGTCCAATTAGATGCCGAAAAAGAAAAACTCGCCCCCGACAATTTTGGCTGGTATCCTTACAACACTTTAACCTGCTTCGAGATTCTCGAATTACTATTAACAGGTAAAAACCGTTTTCTACTGGAATTAATCTCGGAAAAACCGATTGTTGATATTGGTTGTGCCGATGGGGATCTGGCGTTTTTTCTGGAATCTTTGGGATGCAAAGTGCAGGTAGTGGACTACGCTCCTACTAACTTTAATCTTATGCAAGGAGTTAAACTGCTCAAAACCGCTCTTTCTTCCTCTGTGGAGATTCATGATGTTAACTTAGATTCCCAGTTTCTCCTTCCCGAAAAAAGCTATAGTTTAGTCATCTTCTTAGGAATTTTATACCATCTCAAAAATCCCTATTATGCCCTCGAAACCTTAGCAAAATCTGCCAATTATTGCCTGATTAGCACCCGCGTCACTAAGTTTAATGCGGTGAGTAATGCCGCTAATCGAGTCGATCTTTCCCCGATTCCTCTAGCCTATTTACTCGATGAACTAGAAGCAAATAATGATTCTACTAACTATTGGATCTTTTCTAATGCCGGGTTACGCCGAATTTTACAGCGAACTGGCTGGGAAATTTGCGATTATATAACAGTAGGTAATACCGAAAACTCCGATCCCGCCAGTCGTGACGGCGATGAAAGAGCCTATTGTTTAGTAAAAAGTCGTTTCTATCAAGATTAGAAATGCCTAAATATCAGACCAGTCTCCTAAAAATATGAACTATCGCCCTAATCCCCTCTTAAACCGACGTAGCTTGCTGAAATTAGCAGCCCTAGCCGGAGGAAGTGCCGGACTAGCTACCCTTCTCTCCTCTCGACTCAGTTACTCTGCCAACTCAAATAAGCCCAATTCCGAGAACATAGGCGCAATAGACGAGTTTTTGCGACAAGTTCGCCCAGTAGATTCGCAAAATCTCCAGTTGACAGAATACAGCTTTGAAACAGTCACAGTCGATCGTCAAGGGCAAATTATCGATCGCCGTCAGGGTAGCGCTCGCTCCTGGCGCGAACCCCTAGGTAACGGCAGCGAACTAGAAATGGTGGCCATTCCGGGGGGCAGTTTTCTACGAGGCTCAAAAAATGAAGAAAAAGGCGACCATACTAGCAGTGAAAAACCAGAAAATCCCGTGACGACGGCGGCCTTTTTTCTGAGCAAATACCCGATCACCCAAGCACAGTGGCGAGCGATCGCCCAACTTCCCAAAATTAATCTCGAACTCAACCCGGCGCCCTCCTTTTTCCAAGGCGATAACTTACCCGTTGAGAGAGTCTCCTGGTACGAGGCGATCGAATTTTGTCAAAGACTCTCCCGCTCCACCGGCAAAGATTACCGACTAGCGAGTGAATCACGCTGGGAATACGCCTGTCGCGCCGGTACAACCACCCCCTTTTACTGCGGGGAAACCCTCACCAGCGAGCGCGCCAATTACTTTGCCGTCTATGATCCCTACGCGGAAGAACCCAGCAGCGCCTATCTGGCCAAGACTACCCCGGTGGGTAGTTTCGCCCCCAATAATTTCGGTCTCTACGATATGCACGGCAACGTGGGCGAATGGTGCGCCGATAGCTGGCACCGGAATTACGAGGGAACCCCGCCCCTGGATGGTAGTGCTTGGTTAGACAGGGATATTCGCTTGCAGCCCCGTTATCGTTCCGCCCGTTTAGTGCGAGGGGGCAGTTGGGGCGATGAAGCAAGACACCTACGCAGTGCCAATCGCACCTTTTGCCTTCCCGATCAACACCACAGCGTCTTGGGTTTACGAGTCATGGCCGATAGTACCGGTTAATCAATGCTTGTGTCCGCCCAAGAGACGACAAAGGTATGGTTGAATAGGTTAGGTTGCCAAAAGTATTCAGAATCTTCTGCCGTTGTCAGTGCGTCTGTAGCTAAATCGCCAGTGAGTGAGGTCAAATTTTTCATGAAGGTACAGCAGTCTCATCTTTTCTTAACTCCCCCCACAGGAGATCTACAGGTACCTTTATCTCCTCCTCCCATCGACGACGGCAACCTAGAAGAAGAAAAAAATTATCCTCTCAGCCTATCTCTAGTCATTCCCACCTACAATGAACGGCAAAATATCGTTCAATTAGTCAACATTCTCAGTCAAATACTTGACCAGGCCCTTGCCAACGATTACGAACTGATCGTTGTCGATGATAATAGTCCCGATCGCACTTGGGAAGTCGCCGCATCTTTAATCCCTGAATATCCCCACCTGCGAGTGCTGCGCCGGGAAGGAGAAAAAGGCCTATCCTCGGCCGTGGTGAGGGGGTGGCAGGTGGCACGGGGCGACATACTTGGGGTCATCGATGCCGATTTACAGCACCCCCCGGAAGTGTTATTAAAATTATTCGAGCAAACCAGAGCCGGAGCCGATCTCGCCGTGGCTAGTCGCCATGTGGAAGGGGGTGGAGTCAGCGAATGGAGTCTGACTCGACGCTTCCTCTCCCGGGGGGCGCAGCTGTTGGGATTAGTCATTCTGCCGGCGGTGGTGGGACGGGTATCGGATCCGATGAGTGGCTATTTCATGGTTAATCGACAAGCGATCGCAGGGCCGATCTTAAACCCGATGGGCTATAAAATTCTCCTCGAAGTTATCGGTCGCGGCAATATTGACCAGATCGCCGAAGTAGGTTACGTTTTCCAAGAGCGTCAAGACGGCGAAAGCAAAGTCACCTGGAAACAATACATCGAATATATCCTGCACCTGCTGAAATTGCGTTCCCGCGGTCGTTTCGGTGGTCTGAAAAGACGTTGGCAATTCCCTCTCGCTCGCTTTCTTCGCTTTAGTTTAGTCGGGTTTAGTGGCGTATTCGTCGATATGGCTATATTTTATCTCCTCAGCGATCCCACTACCCTCGCTTGGGGAGTAACTCGCAGTAAGATTATCGCCGCCGAGGTGGCCATTATTAATAATTTTCTCTGGAACGATCGCTGGACTTTTGGCGATTTGTCCACCGGCCAAAATCAGTGGCAGCAGCGTTGCAAACGTTTTCTGAAATTTAATCTTATTTGTTTGGCCGGTTTGATCCTCAACGTCCTACTCTTAAACTTTTTCTTCAATGTCTTACATATTAATCGCTATCTTGCTAACTTAATAGCGATCGCTATAGTTACCGTTTGGAACTTCTGGATGAATTTAAAACTCAGTTGGCGCGTGACGGAGGTTAAACCCGAAAAGTCCGGCAAGCAATAGGAAAGCCTGGGAAAACTTGCCCTCTAGTCCTGCAAACCCTTTTTAACTCTCGTTCAACCGCTGACAGCCTTAATTTTTGGGACTTAAAAGCGGTCCAAGGTCAACAGGAAACCGATTACTGGGGATTAAGTCTCAAAGAGGGGATGGAATGGCTTGATCACAATGCCGATGACTTTGCTTGGGCAAAGGCCGCCGATCCCGATTATTATGCTTTCCCCCATTGTCCGACAATTCACGCCGTCCAACGCCATGACACCCCCCTAACCATCATTAAACGTTGTCCTCAGCCATGATCGAAATGACTGCTATTCCGCCGATTTCCTTGCAAAACTACCGTATCGCTGCGATTATTCCCTGTCACAACGAAGAACTAACGATCGCAAAAGTGGTCTCCCAATTTCAGACTTTTCTGCCAGAAGCGGCAATTTATGTTTATAACAACCGCTCTAGCGATGATACCGTGACCGAGGCCCTGAAAGCGGGTGCGATCGTGCGTCAGGAAGCCCAACCGGGGAAAGGCAATGTTGTCCGGCGGATGTTTGCCGATATCGAAGCGGATATCTATATTCTCATCGATGGTGATGATACCTACGAAATTGCGGCAGTACGACGCTTAATTGAACGAATGTTGGGGGAACAATTGGATATGGTGGTCGGTGCGCGTCGGGAAGCGGTAAAATCCTCCCAGGCTTATCGTCCGGGTCATCGCGCCGGTAATCTATTTTTAACGGGATTCGTGAAATTTCTGTTTGGAGCGCGTTTAATCGATATGCTCTCCGGTTATCGCATCTTTTCTCGTCGTTTTGTCAAATCTTTTCCCGCTTTGTCCAATGGTTTCGAGATTGAAACCGAGTTAACTATCCACGCTTTAGAATTAAAAATTCCCTTCGCTGAAGAACCAACCCTCTACGGGGAACGTCCCGAAGGTTCCCAAAGTAAGTTAAAAACCTTTCAAGATGGCTGGCGGGTATTGGGAACCGCTATCCTACTATTTAAAGAAATTCGTCCTTTTCTCTTTTTTAGCCTTGTCTCGCTAATTTTGGCGGTTATTTCCCTTCTCTTAGCGATTCCAGTCCTATTTGAATACCTCGAAACTGGCTTAGTACCACGTTTTCCCACCGCTATTTTATCGGCCTCGATCATGCTTTTAGCCTTTTTAAGTTTGACCTGTGGCATGATCCTCGATTCCGTCTCCCGGGGACGAAAAGAGATGAAACGAATGGCCTATCTAGCTAACAGTTGGCTGAAAGCTTAGGGTTAAATACAGAAGCCAAAAACCTAACTAATATTATCCAAAATTACTCATGACTTGTGCTATAATCGTTCTATGAGTAAGTTAACCATATCGGAAGCCGCTAAATTGAAAGGTGTAAGCGTATCGACGTTAAGGCGTTG
>NZ_JAPZSR010000197.1:0-8282 GCF_027531875.1 Microcystis sp. LE19-84.1B
AACTTTTCTGACTTTTCTTCAGCTATTTATGAATGTCTGAATGATGCCCACCTGAAACATAAAAAAGAACTGGATTCCTTGCTCACTCTACGATTTCAGAAGTTTAATAAATCTCAGATTATGAACGTCTAAAGTATATCAGGGCAATAATACCTTTAAAGGCAAGAGTCAAGCTGGTACTCCTCTAAGCTTTAGTTTAGACAACAATGATCGCGTCTTTAAACTTCAGCACGGTAATGTCAACTATACTGGGGTTTGCCACTAATCTCGACGAAGTACAGACAGCCTGCTTGCAGACACGAGTTCCGGGTTGATTCCCCGTCTTCCCTCCTGACAATAAAAAATGGTTGATGCCAGTGTCAGGCATATACTAACCAACACCCATCAAGATGACCTTCACAGACACTACAGAAAAAGTAATTGTCCAACCGGACATACTTAACGAAACCGCGGCAATTGTCCCCAAAGCTCACGAACCCTTCGACGTAGCTCGGGTCAAGTTTTCCCAAGACTATCAACTCCTTCACTCCCTCGAAGGACGCTGGCGGGTCAAGATCGAGCGCCTGGGTTACGATCCTGACTATGCCAGCAACTTAGTGGCAATATTAGAGGATAGTAATGTCATCGGACAAGTTCGCTGCAATGAGGCGGCTGAATCCCTGATTATTGAATACAATTACGAGGAAATTTCCCCCGAACAACTACGGGAATATATCCTACTCTCGATGGAAGAGGCCGATCGCGGCTATCTCCTAACCACCAAGGCAGCGACAGCACCAACATCCCACGAAATTAACTATTGGGAGCGGTTGGGCATTCCGGCTGCCAGTTTAGCCCTCGCTCTTGTCGCCTTTCCCCTAGAACTGCCTCCCTTGCTCGTTGGGGGGTTAATTTTAGCCGCCTGTCTGCCCGCCTACGGTCGAGCTTGGCAAGCCATCAGCGAAGAAAAACAATTGACCGTCGATTTCCTCGACTCCCTTGCCATCACCCTCAGCGCCGCCCAGGGCCATTTCATCCCCCCCGCCTTCATGATCAGTTTGATCGAATCTGGGGAAGTAATTCGCGATGTCACCGCTCGCTCCAGCGAACGCCAGACCCTAGATTTACTGGACAGTTTGGGCAAATACGCCTGGATCGAACAGGACGGCACAGAAGTACAAGTTCCCCTCAAAGAGGTAGAAGCCGGTAATATCGTCATCGTCTATCCGGGAGACTTAATCCCGATTGACGGCAAGATTATCCGGGGACAGGGATTAATTGACCAACAGAAACTGACGGGAGAATCGGTTCCCGTCCACCGGGAAGTAGATGATGAGGTCTATGCTTCCACCCTGTTAGTAGAAGGACAATTGGCAATTCTCGTGGAAAGGACGGGGAATAATACCCGCGCCGGGGTAGTCGTGGAACTGATGAAAGCCGCTCCTGTCCATGATACTCGCGTAGAAAACTATGCCGCCAAATTTGCCAACATTGCCGTGCTGCCCACCCTACTGATTGGGGCCGGCATTTTTGCTTTCACGGGAGATTTAGCCCGGACAACGGCCATTATCACCCTCGACTTCGGCACCGGCATCCGCGTATCTGTCCCCACCGCCGTCTTAGCGGGATTAACCTACGCTGCCCGGACCGGCGTTTACATCCGCAGCGGCCGGGCGATCGAAATGTTAGCAAAAGTCGATTGCGTCGTCTTTGACAAGACGGGAACCCTGACCCAGGGCAATGCTTCCGTCACCGACATTCAAGTTACCGCCGAGGGAGTTACTCCGGCAGAAATTCTCTGTCTGGCGGCCTCGGCGGAACAGGGGTTGAGCCACCCCGTCGCCCATGCCATCGTCCAACAGGCCCAACAACAGGGGACGGCAACGAAAACCTGCGAGGAGTGGGATTATCGGGTTGGCTTGGGAGTCGTTGCCCAAATCGAAGGGCGGCAGCTACTGGTGGGGAGCAGCCGCTTTATGAAAACGGAAGGAATCGACATTAGTGCCAGTGAGCAGTTTAAGACGGGAGGCGTTTCTCTGGCCTATGTGGCCCGGGATGGCATCCTAATTGGCGTTATCATGTATGCCGATCCGATCCGCACCGAAAGCCCTGGGGTAATTGCTGAGTTACACAAGCAAGGAATCAGCACCCATATGCTCACCGGCGATGTGCAGCAGGTAGCGGATGCGGTGGCCCAAGAGTTAGGAATGCGCCGGGATGAAGTCCACGCCCAAGCTTTCCCAGAACGGAAGGTGGAAGTGGTGCAGCAACTGAAAGCGCAAGGGAAAACCGTTGCCTTTATCGGCGATGGCATTAATGACTCCGCCGCTCTTGCCTATGCCGATGTCTCGATTTCCTTTGCCGCAGGGAGCGATATCGCTCGGGAAACTGCCGACGTGGTACTGATGGATAACGATCTCAGCGGCTTGACCCATGCGATCGGGATCAGCAAGGAAGTGATGGACATTATCTACCAAAATGCCTTAATTGTGGGCATTCCTAACCTGGGGGCGCTGGCGGTGGGGGTTCTCTTTGCCCTCGATCCGCTCCTAGCAATTATCATCAATAATGGTTCGGCAATTTTAGCCGGACTGAACGGCTTGCGCCCGGCTCTCGGTGGCGAGAAGACGACCTATCGAGATGCGGCGAACGTCTAACAGTCAAACAAAATCCAAAATCGAGCAAATTTGTGAGGTCTCATGGAATTTTTATTAGGTATTGAACCGATTTTCGCCCTAGGGGTTGGTTTGGCGGCACTGGCGATCGCTCCCGCTATTGGGGCCCTAAGCAACCCTGAAACTGGGGAAAAGGTCGCCGAAACTGGGCGCGACATGACCAAACAGGGAATCAAGTGGGGCGCAGAAGCCGCTGACACCGTGCAAACCTATCTGGCTGAGGCCAGCGAATCCTGGAACGATCTGGTAGCGGAAGCACAGGCCGAAATCAGAACCGCTAAAAAAGCTAAGGCAACTAGCGAAAAATAGACAGTTAATAGTGAACAACTCATTCAGGAGGTTTTTATGGAAGAATTACTGGTTGTTGGCGGTGTTGGAGTCGTCGCAATTTTAGTATTGGGTTCCCTAGTTAGTTTAGCCAGTCCCCAGACCGGCAAAGCCATTACAGATACAGGTCGCAATGCGGCCAAAAGCGGTATCAAATTAGGGATGGAAGCTAGTGAAAAACTGCAAGCTACTTTTGCCGAAGCCGGTCAATCTTGGCAAGATTTAGTGGCGGAAGCGAAAGCGGAAACAGAGGTGGCAAGAAATACGACTAAAATCCCTTCCGTAGAGGAAACATCCCAATCCTAATCCCTAATTGACCGATCGAGAAACCCACTCGATAACTGCAATTTTGTAGGGGGGCATTTTCTTAGCCCCCTCCTTTAAAATCTCAAGGAAAGTATCAAGGAGGAGTTCGACAATGACCCGGGAATATATGCACGAACATTTGAAAGAGCTAATCGTTGAGAAGGCACTTCATCTCTGTTGCGACCCCATTGAAGAAATTGCCCGAGAATGGGCAGAAAAAAAAGACTTTAATCAAGGGGGAATTAATATTTTAAAAGATCCCCATCGCTATGAAAAGTATTTAGAAGAGGCCAAAGAAGTCGCCGACGAATTTAGAAAACATATCATTCAGTTTTTACCAGAAACTAAAAATTAGTCGCAGGGAAATGTGAACTCTCCTAACTTCAGTAATGGCAACTTAAAACTAGAGCAATTTTTAGTCTGTGGGTTAGGATATTTGGGACACCATTGCGTCGTCGCGCTCAAAGAATTCGCAGTCAATGTCTTGGCGAGCAGCGGGGATTTATCCCGCTTTTTCAAGACCTCTGCAATCCCTTCGGCTTTCAGCCAAGGGAGTCTCAATAAATCTACTGTAAAAGATGATAAAGTTCCTATTGTCAATGCTTATTGGCTAAATTATTATGGTATTTGGTGGCACGTCTGAATTTTCCGCAAATGCTACCCCCGGAATCTCCTATCAAGTGGTTAGCTCACTTCCTGGGCGAATCCGCTTGCGCGTCCCTTCCCTGCGCCAAAACCTAACAGGACAAAATATTCTCCAGGGAGCGATCGCCGCCCTAGAAGGCGTTACCAGCGTCCGCATCAACCCCTTGGCTAACTCAATCATTGTCACCTTTGCTGAAGGGAAAATTTCTCCCGCGCAATTAGAGCAAGAACTGGCAACTGCGATCGGCAAGGCCGCAGCTTCAGCGAACCCAGGGGCAGAAGTCCCCCAGAAAGCCGAATTCAAAGCGGAAAAACAAGTTCCCCGTCCCCCGGAAGAAAAATTGCCGGTGAGGGAAAATCTGGCCGATGCAAAGATGGGACAGAACCAAACAGTGATCAGTCCCCAGCTAGGAGAAAGTAAAGATGATAAAAATCCTCTAAAAGAGATAACGAGCCAAACTTTAGTTTATCGGCAGCTGGAAGCCTTACCCGTCAATTCTTGGCAGCGCCAGTGTCAAGAGCAGGCTGAATCGATCGAGAAACTAGAAGATCGCCTCGCCGCCTTACAGCCGGTGGCAGCGATCGGTTCAGCTTGGCTGAGGCGGTGGTACGTCCACAGTCCAGCAACCATAGATTGCGCTGCCAGCACCGGCAGTGGTGCGCCGGTGGCGTTCCCCAAAACCCCAGAGTCTGAGGCACAATGGCAAGAGTTGGCAGCGGGGCAAAGGCAGGCGATCGCTGAGTTGGAGCAATACCTTGCCGATGTCCAGCGCCTAGCCGTTATTGGAGAAGCTCGATTGAAAAAATATCGCAAATACCTTTAAAAGTTCCAAAATACAGGCTCGCAGTCTCTATTTCAGGTACGAGCAGCGCCACTGATTAGGCTTTGTCTAGGACTAAATTGCCAATTCGATCGAGAATTTTTACCCGAAGGGAAGAGAGGGGCCAGTTTACTGCCCTCACCGGAGAATTGACTGCTAGGCTATCCTGAGAAACCCATACCGTTTCAACTAAACTATATCTGTGAAAATCAAGGCTCTTAAAAATGACCGCCAAGCAAAAAATGATTTTTCGGCTGACTTCTCCCATCAACCGGTTTCTATTCACGCTGACAGTGGCAATTTTCGTTTATTTAATCACGGGAGAATTTTACCAGGAATTGCGGTTTCTCTTGGCTTACGATCTAGCGATACTAAGTTATTTGAGTGTTTTAGCAGTGCAAATGTCCAAAGCGACTGCGGAAGATACCTTTCGCTTGTCTCAACAGCAAGAACCCAAGAGTATTAGCACTTTATTTGCTGTGCTGCTATTTTCTGGTATGGGGTTAATTGCTCTTTCTTTATTGCTCAACAACTCGAAGCAATGGACTCCCTTGTTGACGAATTTGCACATGGGATTATCCCTATTAGCAATCTTTTTGTCCTGGACTCTGGTACATACTTTTTTTGCTCTGTATTATGCCAGACTCTACTACGATGAACTATCCGCAGAAGATTCATCCGCTTACCGCAAAGGTTTAGACTTTCCCAATCAAGAACTGGTGGATTATTGGGATTTCATGTATTATTCTTTTACCATTGCCATGTGTTACCAAACATCGGACGTATCCGTTGAAAGCGTTGCCATGCGACGCATGACACTCTTTCATTCCATCCTCTCTTTTATCTTAGTAGCAGTAGTTATCGGTTTAGTGGTAAACATAATTTCTAATCTCATTTAATGGTGAAACAGACTTCTAATATAACCTGTGTATTCTGGTTCCAAGGCAGAGCCTTGGAACCAGAGGATTTAGGCTCTGTCTTATTCATATATATCATTCTTCAGGTAAACCTAAAAATGGCGTTCCCAGGTAGAACTTGGGAACGAGGTAAACGAGGTAAATATAACCTGTGTGGAACAGGCTTCTAGCCTGCGGAATTGCCTAAGTTTTAAGAAATCAAGGTGAGTTTCTGGCATCAAAATAAATCATTAAAATGATAAGGACAGGTTTCAGGGATGTTAGAAGGGGGATAGTCAATCAAATACAGGTCAACTGCATCCGAATAGATCCCTTGCCATTCTACTTCTAGCTTAGGCTTCATTGATGGACTGTAGCGACGCTTAAGAGTGTTAGAGAAAGCTTTGATTTCGGCTTGCCAATGGCGATTACACTCAGGCTTATTAGCATAATCAATCTTCAGAAAGTGTTGCATAATTCGAGTTAGTAAGGAGACCACTGCTTGATAATCACTACGTCCCAAAGCTTCGATCTCCTCAATCAGGTTTTCCCAGTCCAATTCTTGGACATTTTGTTCTTTTAATGCTTGGGCTTGTTTCATTGTCCATTGATAGAAATCTGTCTCGTAAATTTTATCGATAGCTATCTGACTCATAAGTTAAACTCCTGTTAGATTGTAATAAAAAAACTATAGAAATATAGATAGCATCGGATTTATTAGTCCCGACTTAAGTAGGGAGGCACAATTATTTGTAGGATGGGTTAGCGGTAGCGTAACATAATCGGGCGTTGGGTTTCATGCTTCAACCCAACCTACGTTCATCTTATATTTAATTCCACCCACCTACTTACATAAGCAAAGACAAATATTCCCACTTAAGCTCAGTCTAACCTTAAACGAGGCAAATGTCTATTTGGGGGGAGCATCACATTTTCGAGGTTTATCCTAAAACTGGAACCCAACAGAAAAACCTGACTGGTGGTGGGGAGATGCAGAGGGATAGGATTTTAGAAAGTCTAGTTTACAAGCTTCTCGTTTCGTAGTGACGACTTCAGTCGTCCCTGATTATAACCGTTTTTTTAAAACCAGAGTTGGCCTAATAGACATCTCCAAGAAATAAATTAACAGAGAATTAAGTGTGATATAATGAGATATTACTTTTTTGAGCCATGAATAAACTTCTCGAACATATCGAAAGCAATCCTCTTTTGAGAGAATATGTTGTTTGGTTTGCCAACCGTAAACAACTAAGTTAACAAGCGAACTCTACAAACACTTTGGCATAGCTGAACAAGAAGAGGCATTCCGCAAAGGTTTGATTCCTTATTTACCATCGATAAAAAACAACAAGACTGAAAATTTAGAGTCAGATAGGAGGGCTTAAAATGGTCAATACAATTAGTATTGTCATCTCGAAAAATCCCGATGGATATTTAGTCAAATTTCCTGAATTAGATCCGATTGATTACCAAGATAGTTCTCTAGAGGGTGTTTTAAATCGACTCAAAGATGCCCTAGAAACTCATCTTACGTCTGAAGGTAAGGAAATTATGAAGTTTGCGGGGATTTGGGAAGATCTTCCTGAGGAAGATTTTAGAAATTTTTGTGAAGAAGTAGAACAGCGTCGTCAAAATTCTTTATCGCGGAGATTCGAGATTTGAAACCTTGTTTACCTAAAATGTCGGATGAATGCCCCCGCTAGATTTTTCGACAAGATGCTCACCTTTGCTGGGGATGAAATCCGACCAGAATATCAGCAACGGAGCATCGGTTTAATTCTACCATCTGTGAGTAAACTGTGTTATAATCAAATTAACCAATGGTCGAGGATTGTTAAATGCTAGTCGTAGAAGCGAAGCTAAAAAACGGAACACCAGAGCAATATCAGAAACTTGATGAAGCTATCAGAACTTCTCAGTTTGTGCGTAACTCTTGTGTTCGTTATTGGCTGGACAATCAAGGGACAACCCGCAATGATCTCCAAAAACTTTGTGCGGTACTAGCTAACAATAAAGAGACACCTTGGGTAAATAAATTAAACTCTCAAGCACGTCAATCGGCTGCTGATAGAGCCTGGCAATCAATTAATCGGTTTTACCAGAATTGTCATGCTAAGATACCGGGGAAAAAGGGTTTTCCCCGGTTCAAAAGGCATAGCCGTTCGGTTGAGTATAAACTAACGGGTTACAAACTATCTGATGATAGACGTAAAATCAAGTTCACTGATGGTTTTAAAGCAGGAGAATTTGATTTATGGTGTAGTCAAAAGACCTTAGTTTATTATTCAGGGCAACAGATTAAACGGGTAAGAGTTGTTAGACGTGCTGACGGTTATTATTGCCACTTTTTGATTGACGTAGAACGGCAAGAATACCATAAACCGACGGGACAAATAACAGGAATTGACTTAGGGTTAAAAGAGTTTTATACCGACGCTCAAGGCAATACTGTAGAGAATCCACGTTATTTAAGAAAGTCAGAAAAACGACTGAAAAAAGCACAACGACGATTATCCAAAAAGTTTCGTCAAGGAAAGAAACAGTCTAAAAACTATCACAAGCAACGGATAAAAGTAGCTAGGCTTCATCTTAAAGTGTCAAGACAACGTAAAGACAAAGCAATTAAAGACGCT
>NZ_JAPZSR010000040.1:0-2689 GCF_027531875.1 Microcystis sp. LE19-84.1B
TGAAATGGGGCGAAAGTCTGTGGACTCTGTGTAAGACAGTACATGGTTTTTTAACTGTGGTATGCGACGGTGGTGGAAGCAGAAACTTAAATCGTGAGGTTTAGGAATCGCCGCACTTTTAGGGCGGCGAGGATGTCAAAACTGGGTTCTAGATTTTTTTGGTCGGGAATAATCCAAATTTGCAGAAGATGGAGGGGATTAGTGGCAGAATGATTAAATTCACTGTGTTTTATCCCTGTTCCCGCGCTCATCCGTTGAATTTCACCGTGTCGAATCACGGAACCCGTGCCGAGACTGTCTTGGTGTTCTAGTTCTCCCGCCAAAACATAGGTTAAAATCTCCATATCCTGGTGTCCGTGGGTGTGAAATCCTTTTCCCCCAAGGACTTTATCCTCGTTAATAACTCTTAGACTCCTAAAATTAATCTGTTGGGGATCATAATATTGGGCAAAAGAAAAAGTATGATAGGTATCTAACCAACCATAGTTAGCGTGGCCTCTTTCCTCAGCTTTGCGTATAGTAATCATCGGTTTTCCTCTTTTTTATTTCTATATTCCTAGTCTATAAAATATTGCCAAAAATGATAAGTAGGCACTAAAAAGTCAGATAGTTACCTTGAGGTCATCATTAGGGCAATGTTATTAAATTTTATGGATTTTGACTGGGAGCCATTATTTTGAAACAGCTATGACGACTCCCGAACCTTCAACTGTATTAGGCTTAATTGCGGTGGGTATCGGTGGTTTATTCGGCGTTAAGCGCAAAAAAGAGCCAAAATAAGCCTTCGATCGCTTCTTTTTGACCAAGAAAAAGCCCCCAATTGGGGGCTGAGGAAGAATGTAGTTACTTGTTGGAGTATAGCAAATCATGTCGAGAATTGGCAAATATAGCGCGATTTTTGTTTATTATTGCGGTAAAAACGCCTAACTGTAGCATTTGGGCAGATTACTTCATAAGTTGCAGTTCAGCTTGCTTGATCGAGATTTCAGGTCGAACTTAAGCCAAATCTCGCCAATCTATCCCTAGATCTTGTAACTTCTGGGCCATCTTTTCTGCCACTTCTTCAGGGGTGGGAACAAGTTTACCTTCAGGGGTAAAAAAGCGTAATTGGCTGTCATGAACCCCTAAAAATAATTCTAACTGTTGACTCCATAACCAACCCTGTTTATTCGCTGCAATTTCTTCGTATTTTCCTGCCATCAACTGAAACCCCTTAAATTCTAAACTGGTGGGATCAAACCAAAAATAATTAGGAGTCCGGAAAGTTTCCTGATAAATTTCTTTCTTGAGACCTCGATCGGTTTCTGCCGTTGAATCAGACAAAATCTCGATGATGACATGGGGATATTTCCCCTCTTCTTCCCACACTACCCAACTTTTACGGGGTTTTCTTGCTACTCCCAAAACCACAAAAAAATCAGGACCTCTAAAATATTCTGATTTTCGTTGATTGGGACTGTAATAAATAGTCAGATTACCAAAAGCATAGAAATCTTGGCGGTCTTTCCATAAGAACTCTAGTGATTGGATCAAAAGCATCAATTGACGCAGATGTAACTCTGTTTCCATAGGGGGTTCATCACTCAGTAAATCACTTTTGGGAAAGATAATTTCCTTTAACTCATCTTCAACAATAACCATGACGACCACTCAATTATTTAATCTTCCCTATTTTAGCTCTTCAGTAGAGCGTTCTACTGTTTCCTATCAACCTAATCGTTTAGCAGGATTACGACGCTTTGCCATAGCGATTACCTTTCTCAATATTTTAGGTCATACCGTCCTCGGATTTGAACAATCTTGGGCGCAACCTCTGGTGGCTTTAGCAACAGGTTACAGCGTAGAATTATTATTAGAAAGCGTTGATGCTGGGGTAAATGGCTTTAAACCTAGATATTTAGGAAGTATGGGTCAGTTTATCGATTTTCTGCTTTCTGCCCATATTACCTCATTAGCGATCGCTATGTTACTCTATGCTAATGAGCGTTTATTTCCGATTATGTTTGCAGTAGCGGTGGCTATCGGCTCTAAAGCAATTTTTCGGTTAAAAGTGGCAGATAAAACCCGTCATTTTCTCAATCCTTCTAATTTTGGTATTAGCGTTACCTTACTCTTATTTCCTTGGATTGGCATCGCGCCCCCCTATCAGTTTACCGAGAATTTAAGCGGTTGGGCAGATTGGATTTTACCCGTCTTAATTGTTTGTACGGGAACGTTTTTAAATGCCCGTTTTACTCGTAAATTGCCTTTAATTGCGGGATGGTTAGGGGCTTTTATCTTACAAGCAATCCTTAGAAGTGCTATCTTTCAGACACCGTTAATCCCCGCCCTATTACCCATGACAGGGGTGGCTTTTGTCCTCTTTACTTTCTATATAGTAACTGATCCAGGAACAACACCAATTAACCACCGTGAGCAGATAATTTTCGGGGCATCTGTAGCCGTTGCTTATGGCACTTTGATGTCCTTTCACATTGTTTTTGGGATGTTTTTCGGATTGACGCTGGGTAATGATTCGGTAGTAGTGGCGTAGCTCTCTTGCTTACCTGGTATGAATTGTGTAAAATATTTATTAATAAAAATAATTGGAACCCGCTCAGTCTTTAAACCTCTAGCTTGCTCATGACTTTTCTGATAAATATCTTTTGCAGAAAAATAAAAAACAGAAAGCGGAAAAAGAAGCAAAGCT
>NZ_JAPZSR010000351.1:0-17700 GCF_027531875.1 Microcystis sp. LE19-84.1B
GAAATGGGGCGAAAGTCTGTGGACTCTGTGTAAGACAGTACATGGTTTTTTAACTGTGGTATGCGACGGTGGTGGAAGCAGAAACTTAAATCGTGAGGTTTAGGAATCGCCGCACTTTTAGGGCGGCGAGGATGTCAACTACACTTCCCCATCGGTGGGAACCCAATCCTGAAAATATCTCTGGGATTGCCCCAATCTTGTCCAGAAAACTCTTGCAACAAATAGCACAAATCTGTTATCATGGTTTGTCTGTGTCCGGATTAACCATACCAGTATTGAGAACAAGAAACGACTGTGGCTAATACAAAGTCTGCACTCAAACGAGTCCAAATCTCCGAAAGAAATCGTCTACGCAACAAAGCGTACAAGTCAGCCGTAAGAACCCTGATCAAAAAATGTCTTGTCGCCGTCTCTTCCTACGGAGCTAACCCCAGCCCGGAAGGGTTAGAAAGCGCCCAACAAGCTCTATCAGAAGCTTACAGTAAAATCGATAAAGCCGTCAAGCGCAACGTCTTGCACCGGAACAACGGCGCTAGAAAAAAAGCCAGTTTAGCCAAAGCTTTGCAAAAAGTTAGCCAAGCTTCCTAAGAAACAATTAAGCTGTAATCAGGACAGACGCAACAAGCGATCGGGGGTCGATGCAATTAATAGATACGCACGTTCATCTGAACTTTGACGTTTTGCAAGCCGACTTGCCCGCTATCTCCGAACGTTGGCGAAGTGTGGGAGTCGTTCATCTGGTTCACTCCTGTGTCGAACCGGAAGAATTTGCGGCGATTAAAGCCATTGCTGATCAATTTCAGGAAATTTCCTTCGCCGTCGGTTTACATCCCCTAGATGCCCAAAAATGGCGAGATAATAGTGCCGATCAGATCGAATCCCTAGCCCGATCTGATCGGCGCGTCGTGGCGATCGGAGAAATGGGTTTAGACTTCTATAAAGCGGATAACCAAGAGCAGCAAAAACAGGTGTTTTGGACGCAACTAGAAATCGCCCATCGTCTCGATAAACCCGTGATTATCCATTGTCGAGATGCAGCCCTGGCAATGCGGGAGGAAATCAGCGCCTTTCGGCAACAAGTGGGCAAAATTGGCGGTGTGATGCACTGCTGGACTGGCAACCCCGAAGAAACTCAATGGTTTTTAGATTTGGGTTTTTATATCAGCTTTAGCGGCATCGTCACCTTCAAAAACAGTAAAACCGTGCAAGCTGCCGCCCAAATTGTTCCCAGCGATCGCCTACTAATCGAAACCGATTGCCCCTTTCTCTCCCCCAATCCCCACCGCGGTAAACCCTGTGAACCCTCTTTCGTCTTCCATGTAGCCGAAACCGTCGCCCGTCTGCGCGGCTATCCGGTCGAAACCCTAGCCGAACAAACCACCCACAACGCCCGCAACTTATTTCAACTCCCCAGTTAAAAAACATAGTTTATTAGCACAGAGCAGGGAATGGGGAGATGGGGAAATGGGGAAATGGGGGAATTCAACTAAAACCCTAAAACCCCATCACCCTAAAACCCCATCACCCTAAAACCCCATCACCCAACCCCTCACTGCTCACTGATATTCGACCGTCGCTATCGTGTCATCAGCCCTTGTAACCATAATGAACAATCTTACCTTTAATCTCTTACCCGACCTCATCGAAATCCAACACTCCAGTTTTCGGTGGTTTTTGGAAGAAGGACTGATCGAGGAACTGAATAGCTTTTCCCCCATCAGCGACTATACAGGTAAATTAGAACTACATTTCCTTGGCCAGGACTACAGACTCAAAGAACCGAAATACAACGTCGATGAAGCCAAACGACGCGATAGCAGCTATTCCGTTCAGATGTACGTTCCCACCCGTCTAATCAACAAAGAAACGGGAGAAAACATCGAACAGGAAGTTTTTATCGGCGATTTACCCCTGATGACCGAACGGGGAACCTTTATCATTAACGGGGCCGAACGAGTCATCGTCAATCAGATCGTCCGTTCTCCCGGCGTTTACTACAAAGCCGAAATCGACAAAAATGGTCGCCGTACCTACTCCGCTTCCCTGATTCCCAACCGAGGAGCTTGGTTAAAATTTGAAACCGACAAAAACGGCTTAGTCTGGGTCAGAATCGACAAAACCCGTAAATTATCCGCCCAAGTTCTCCTGAAAGCGATCGGATTGAGCGATAACGAAATCTTTGACTCCCTACGCCATCCCGAATTCTACCAAAAAACCCTCGACAAAGAAGGCAATCCCAGCGAAGAAGAGGCCCTGCTCGACCTCTACCGCAAACTACGCCCCGGGGAACCTCCCACCGTCACTGGCGGGCAACAACTGCTCGAATCGCGCTTTTTTGACAATAAACGCTACGATCTCGGTCGCGTTGGTCGTTATAAACTCAACAAAAAACTACGCCTCAACGTCCCCGATAACCAGCGCGTCCTGACCACCACCGACATCTTAGCGGCGATCGACTACCTAATTAACCTCGAATTTGACATCGGTAACACCGACGACATCGACCACCTCGGCAACCGTCGCGTCCGTTCCGTGGGTGAACTGCTCCAAAACCAAGTGCGAGTAGGTTTAAACCGCTTAGAAAGAATCATTCGGGAACGGATGACCGTCAGCGAATCCCAAAACCTCACCCCCGCTTCCCTAGTCAACCCGAAACCCCTAGTAGCGGCGATTAAAGAATTCTTTGGTTCCTCGCAACTCTCCCAGTTCATGGATCAAACCAATCCCCTAGCGGAATTGACCCATAAACGCCGTATTTCCGCCCTTGGACCTGGCGGTCTCACCCGGGAACGGGCCGGTTTTGCCGTGCGCGACATTCACCCCTCCCACCACGGTCGCATCTGTCCCGTGGAAACCCCAGAAGGTCCCAACGCCGGTTTAATCGGTTCCCTGGCCACCTACGCCCGCGTCAACGACTACGGTTTTATTGAAACCCCCTGTTATGCGGTGGAAAATGGCCGAGTCCGCTACGATCTCCCCGTTAAATACCTCACCGCCGACGAAGAAGACGATCTCAGAGTCGCACCGGGAGACGTGGCCACCGATGAAAATGGTTATATCCTCGGCGAAACTATCCCAGTGCGCTATCGGCAGGAATTCTCCACCACCTCCCCCGAACAAGTGGACTACGTTTGTGTTTCCCCCGTCCAAATTGTCTCGGTGGCCACTTCCCTGATTCCCTTCCTCGAACACGACGACGCTAACCGCGCCCTGATGGGGTCTAATATGCAGCGACAAGCGGTTCCCCTGCTGCGTCCCGAACGTCCCCTTGTGGGTACCGGATTGGAAGCACAGGCCGCTCGCGACTCCGGCATGGTCATCGTTTCCCGTACCAATGGGGTCGTTTCCTACGTCGATGCTAACCGGATTCGCATCAAAGTGGCGGATGAAGACAAAGAGATTTTTGGCAAGAGCGAGATCGAGTACGAAATTCAGAAATATCAACGCTCTAACCAAGATACCTGCCTAAATCAGCGTCCTTTAGTCTATCAAGGGGAACAAGTTGTGCCGGGGCAGATCCTCGCCGATGGTTCCGCCACCGAAGGAGGAGAAATCGCCCTCGGCCAGAATATCCTCGTCGCCTATATGCCCTGGGAAGGCTATAACTACGAAGACGCGATTTTAATCAGCGAAAGACTGGTGGCACAAGACACCTACACCAGCATCCACATTGAAAAATACGAAATCGAAGCTCGTCAAACTAAACTCGGACCTGAGGAAATCACCAGGGAAATTCCCAACGTCGGTGAAGATGCCCTGCGAAACCTCGATGAACGCGGTATTATTCGCATCGGTGCCTGGGTAGAAGCCAGCGATATTCTCGTGGGGAAAGTCACCCCGAAAGGCGAATCAGACCAACCCCCCGAAGAAAAACTACTGCGGGCAATTTTCGGCGAAAAGGCCCGGGATGTACGGGATAACTCCCTCCGCGTCCCCAACGGCGAAAAAGGCCGGGTAGTGGATGTGCGGGTATTTACTCGCGAACAGGGAGATGAATTACCCCCCGGGGCCAATATGGTGGTACGGGTTTACGTTGCCCAAAAACGCAAAATCCAAGTGGGCGATAAAATGGCGGGTCGTCACGGCAATAAAGGGATTATTTCTCGGATTCTACCCCTAGAAGATATGCCCTACCTCCCCGATGGTCGTCCCGTCGATATCGTTCTCAATCCCCTAGGGGTTCCCAGTCGCATGAACGTCGGTCAGGTGTTTGAATGTTTACTGGGTTGGGCTGGCGAAAATCTGGGCGTGCGCTTTAAGATTACTCCCTTTGATGAAATGTATGGGGAAGAAGCCAGCCGTTTAACCGTCCACGGATTGCTAGAAAATGCCTCGAAAAAACCCAATCGCGATTGGGTGTTCAAGGAAGAACACGCAGGTAAAGTCACGGTTTACGATGGTCGCACCGGCGAACCCTTTGACCGTCCCGTTACCGTCGGTATGGCCTATATGTTAAAACTGGTTCACCTAGTTGATGATAAAATTCACGCCCGTTCTACCGGCCCCTACTCCTTGGTTACTCAGCAACCCCTGGGCGGTAAAGCTCAACAGGGGGGTCAACGCTTCGGAGAAATGGAAGTCTGGGCCCTGGAGGCCTACGGGGCAGCCTATACCTTGCAGGAATTGCTCACGGTGAAATCTGATGATATGCAAGGACGAAATGAGGCCTTAAATGCGATCGTAAAAGGCAAGCCGATTCCCCGCCCAGGTACGCCAGAATCCTTTAAGGTTTTGATGCGAGAATTGCAATCCCTCGGCCTCGATATCGCCGTTCACAAGGTGGAAAATGCCCCCGATGGTACTTCCCGCGATGTGGAGGTGGATCTGATGGTCGATGTCGGTCGTCGCGCCCCCTCTCGCCCCACCTACGAATCTTTAACCACGGAAGACTTTGAGGAAGAAGAATCGGAAGTGTAATTTCAGTTATCAGTGAGCAGTTATCAGTTATCAGTGAGAAGTCAGGTGATGGGGAAATGGGGAAATGGGGAAATGGGGAAATGGGGAAATGGGGGAATGGGGGAATGGGGGAATGGGGGAATTCAACTAAAACCCTAAAACCCTAAAACCCTAAAACCCTAAAACCCCAACACCCCAACACCCTAAAACCCTAAAACCCTAAAACCCCAACACCCTAAAACCCCAACACCCCACACCTAACCCCTATAACCAATATTGTTACTGTTCACCGATGGCTGATAGCTAATAGCTGTTTACTTGTTACTGGGATCGAGATGTTTTATAACCAAACTGTTGACAAAGGAAAACTGAAAAAACTGATCGCTTGGGCCTATCAAAACTACGGTTCGGCGCGCTGTTCACAAATGGCCGATGAATTGAAAAACCTCGGGTTTCGTTTCGCTACCAAAGCAGGGGTTTCCATTAGTGTGGATGATTTAACCGTACCGCCGGCTAAACGACAGATGATCGAAAGTGCCGAACAGGAAATCCGGCAAACCGAACAGCGTTATGTGCGCGGGGAAATCACCGAAGTGGAACGCTTCCAAAAAGTAATTGATACATGGAATAGTACATCCGAATCGCTTAAAGATGAAGTAATTCGCAACTTCCAAGTGACCGATCCCCTCAACTCCGTCTATATGATGGCTTTCTCCGGGGCGCGGGGTAATATGAGCCAAGTGCGTCAGTTAGTGGGAATGCGGGGATTAATGGCTAATCCCCAGGGGGAAATTATTGACCTCCCGATTAAGACTAACTTCCGGGAAGGATTGACCGTTACCGAATACGTTATTTCCTCCTACGGGGCGCGCAAAGGTTTAGTTGATACGGCCCTACGGACGGCAGATTCCGGTTATCTGACCCGTCGTCTAGTGGATGTGTCCCAAGATGTCATCGTCCGCGAGGCAGATTGTGGCACCAATCGTTACATCGAATTAACTGCTATGACCGATGGCGATCGCGTGTTAATTCCCTTAAGCGATCGCCTATTAGGTCGTTCCTTGGCCGAAGATGTGGTGGTCAAGGGAGAAGTGATCGCCACCCGCAACCAGATTATCGATGATGAAACCGCCGAAAAACTGGGCAAACTGGTCGATAAAATCAAAGTCCGCAGCCCCTTAACCTGTGAAGCGGCCCGCTCGGTTTGTCAAACCTGTTACGGTTGGAGTCTGGCCCACGGTCATCCGGTGGATATGGGGGAAGCAGTGGGAATTATTGCCGCCCAATCGATCGGGGAACCGGGGACTCAGTTAACCATGCGTACCTTCCACACCGGGGGCGTATTTACCGGAGAAGTGGCCCGACAAGTGCGGAGTCCCTTCGAGGGAACCGTGCGTTTTCTGCCGGGGTTAAGTATCCGTAACGTGCGAACTCGCCACGGGGATGAACGGGACCAGGTGGAGGCACCGGGGGAAATTAAATTAACACCCAAGGATAAAACTAAAGAAACTGTCACCTACTCTTTAACTCCGGGGTCGCTGCTATTTGTCACCGATGGGGCAACGGTAAGCGAGGAACAGTTACTAGCGGAAATAACCTCCGATAAAGTCCAAAAATCCACGGAAAAAGCCACAAAAGACGTAACCAGTGACTTAGCCGGCGAGGTGCTATTCTCGCAATTAGTCCCAGAGGAAAAAACCGATCGCCAAGGCAATACCACCCGCATCGCCCAACGGGGGGGATTACTATGGATTCTCTCCGGAGAAGTCTATAACTTGCCAACCGGGGCCGAACCTGTGGTCAGTAACGGCGATCAAGTACAAGTGGGGGATGTTCTAGCGGAAACTAAGTTAGTATCCACTAACGGCGGTTTGGTGCGTTTAGCCCCCAATAGCCGGGAAATCGATATCGTCACCGCTTCCGTGTCTTTGGATCAGGCCGAAGTAAAAGTGGAAAGTAGCGCTGGTCGGGAACAATTTATTATTCATACGGTCGATGGTCAGCGCTTCCTGCTGAAAACCACTCCGGGGACAAAAGTACAGAATCATGCCATTGTCGCCGAGTTAATCGATGATCGCTATCAAACCCACACCGGCGGGATGATTAAATACGTCGATATCGAAGTCGCCAAAGGCAGCCGTAAACAGGGTTATGAAATCACCAAAGGCGGCACGATCCTCTGGATTCCCGAAGAAACCCACGAAGTCAATAAAGATATCTCCCTCTTACAGGTGGAAGATGGGCAGTATGTGGAAGCAGGGGAAGAAGTGGTTAAAGACATCTTCTGCAACTCTAGCGGTGTGGTGGAAGTGATCCAGAAAAATGACATCCTCCGGGAGATTATTGTGAAACCGGGGCTGTTATTTATGGATCTCGAACCAGAATCCTCCGGAATTGCCCAAGAACAGTTAATTTACCCGGGGACACAGTTGACTCCCGAAGTGACGATCGAGGAGTTACGGCAAGCGGAATGGGTGGAAACTAACGAGGGTTTAGGATTACTGCTGCGACCAGTACAGGAGTTCACCGTAGAAGACCAATCCACTTCTCCCACCCAAGGTTCCGCTAACCAAGAAGGAGGACGACATATCGAACTGCGATCGGTGCAGCGCATTTTCTTTAAAGACGGGGAAAGAGTTAAATCCGTCGAGGGTTGTCAACTGATCAGCACCCAATTAGTCCTAGAAATTTCTAGCGAAGAACCAGAATCGGTCTCCCATCTGACGGCCGATATCGAGTTAGAACCGATTGAGGACAGCGATTGTCAGCGTTTACAGTTAGTTATTCTCGAATCCCTGGTGCTGCGTCGAGATAGTGATAATGATCCTTTAGGGGGTAATATTCAGACTCGCGTTCTCGTCCAAGATGGCGATGAAATTCCACCGGGGGCAGTGGTGGCCCGGACAGAAATCCAGTGCAAGGAAGCTGGAGAAATTCGCGGGATTCGCAAGGGAAGCGAAGCGGTACGCCGTCTTTTAATTGTCAGTGACCGTGACGAGTTTATTCTCCCGCTCGCCGTTGCTCCCACCGTCAAAGCCGGGGATCTGGTAATCGCCGAAACCGAGATCGGCACTGGAGTTTTAGCCCCCAATTCCGGTCAAGTGCTGGCCGTTGACCAAACCACCACCGGCTATGAAATCCGTCTGCGTAAGGCCCGACCCTACCGAGTATCGGCGGGGGCCATTCTGCACATCGATGAGGGAGATCTTGTCCAACGGGGCGATAATTTGGTGCTGTTGGTGTTTGAGCGCTCGAAAACCGGGGATATCATTCAAGGTTTACCCAGAATCGAAGAACTGCTCGAAGCCCGCAAACCGAAAGAGGCTTGTGTCTTAGCACGCAAACCGGGAGTTTGTCAAGTGGAGTACCAAGATTCTGAGATTGTCGATATTAAGGTGGTCGAGGATGACGGCACGATCAGTGAATATCCGCTTTTAGGCAGTCAAAACCCCCTGGTGAGCGATAATCAGCGTATCGATGCGGGTCAGGCGTTAACCGATGGTCAGGCTAATCCCCACGAGATTTTAGAGGTGTTCTTTAATTATTATGTGGATAGCTTGGGCAGTTACGAAGCGGCCTTAAAAGCCTTGGAAAAAACCCAGATGTTCCTCGTTGATCAGGTACAGTCGGTTTACCAATCCCAGGGGATCGATATTGCCGATAAACACATCGAAGTGATCGTGCGTCAGATGACTTCTAAGGTGCGGATCGATGACGGCGGTGATACCAGTATGTTGCCCGGGGAATTGTTGGAATTGCGACAGGTGGAGACGGTAAACGAAGCCATGTCAATCACCGGCGGGGCGGCGGCTAAATATACGCCTGTACTACTGGGAATCACCAAAGCTTCCCTGAATACCGATAGCTTTATCAGTGCCGCCTCCTTCCAAGAAACCACCCGCGTCCTCACGGAAGCGGCGATCGAAGGCAAGTCCGACTGGTTACGGGGTCTCAAGGAAAACGTGATTATCGGTCGTCTGATTCCGGCGGGTACTGGCTTCAATTCCCACGAAAACATGGCGGGGATCAGCGATTACACCCCCCCAGAGGAGGAATATAACTACAACAACAATCGTGGTTATTACGCTGCCCCCAGCAGTCCCAGTTTCCCTCCTCGTCCCGGTTTCGGCGATAGTAGTGACGATAGCGATATGATTCTTGACGATCAAACCGCTCGCGCCTACGCTGAGGGTGATGTGGTCGATTTAGAGGATGATGAAATGGCTTTCCTCTCCTCCCGCGGCAGCAGTCGCTTTAGTCGCCAACCCATCAGCGACAGCTGGTCAGAAGCCGATGAGGAAGGGGATGAGGACGATTTCGAGGGGGATTACGAAGAAGAATAATCGTCTGTAGATATCTTAAAAGGAGGAGTGGCCGGAAAAACCCTTGTTATTCCCCAAAAACCTCCTCCTTCTCTCCCCAAACTCCCTACTTTTCCCGCTAACTCACCAGAGTTTGGCAATAAAAGAAGGCAGCCTTTTTTGTCAACCGGAAAGGAGACAAAGTAAGGATTTGAAGAATTTTCTCTCCAGTCGGGATGACAGGATTTGAACCTGCGGCATCCTGCTCCCAAAGCAGGCGCGCTACCAAGCTGCGCTACATCCCGAAGTAAACTCTTTTTTTAGTATAGCCTAAGAGCCGCATTCTTAATCGGGATACCAAAACATCCCTTTGATACCTTCGGGATCGAGAACAAAACCGAGACGACGATAGAAATCCACCACCTGCGGATCGGCGAAAAGAGTTATATTACTGATGTCCTCACCCCGCAACTTCCTGATCATAAATTTCATTAATGCTTTACCAAAACCCTTACTTTGATAGTGAGGATGAACAACCACATCCCAGACTGTAGCATTAAAAGCATGATCGGAAGTGGCACGAGCAAAACCCACTAAACGACGGCGATTACCTCGCACTTCCCACATCGACACCACTAAAAAACTACATTCGATCGCCTTTTTAACTTTGCGTAAAGGACGACGGGCCCAACCTACCGAGTCACAAAGTTCTTCTAACTCATATAGGTCTAGCTCTCGATCGGTACTAAAAAACACTCGCGTCTGTCCGAGGTCATTCTGGGCAACCTCTACCAAGTCTCCCGAATAGTCAGGTGATGCAGTGACTTCCGAGCTATTAAACAATCTTTTCCAAAAAACCATGCCGGGGGGCTACTGCCTCAATATTATCCTTTTAGCCTAGTATATTTTATTTTCCCCTCTCTAAGAACAATCGGGCAACCGGAGTCCAAATTTGATTGGTTGAGTACGGAGAGGGTGGGATTTGAACCCACGAACCATTGCTGGTTACTCGATTTCAAGTCGAGCGCAATCGACCACTCTGCCACCTCTCCAAGGCAGTACAGGATTACATTCTATCATTAGAACTCTTGCATAAATCAAAAAATTTTCCGCAAATGCAGGGAAAAGGGTTGCATATTAGACCTCTTGCAGAAATCAAAAATCGTTGTTAGGGTTGAGAGTCAGTAGCCATTAGTCAGTAGTCAGGAGAATTAAGAATGAATAATAATCAATTAAATCGTCTATTTACATATTTTATGCCATTTAATCCTTATTTTTGCCGTTTTTGAACCATGAAAAATTAATTAGGGTTGGCTGAATAAATCTGTTGGTGGGGTTAGGAGTCAGTTATCAGTTATCAGTTATCAGTTATCAGTTATCAGTTCACTGAGAAAACTCCCCACACCCCACACCCCACACCCCCCTGCCCCCCCGATGTCGGGGGGGTTGGGGGGGTCACACCCTACACCCCACACCCACCAAGATGACCGACTTGTTTGTTTAATTTCTGTAATTTTCGGCTTTCAAAGGGGAAAACTCAAATTAGAATAGGGAGGGGTGCCTTAAAATTGCTGTTTTGGCGTATAATCACCTCAATAAAATTTAGAAGCTCCTAGAGTTGATAGTTTTAAACATTTCTGTGAGGAAAATGTATTTATTATGAGTTCAATTATTGAAATCGGCGACCAAAAACTTAGCGAGTCAGAGGTATTGCCTCTTTTGGCAAAATATGGTATGTTACCCCAGTTAATCCGGGAAGTAATTGTTGATCGAGCGATCGCCAATATCACCTGCAATCCCGAAGAAAGAAACGCCGCCTATTCCCGTTTCTACCAAAATAATCAAATTGCCAACGATGAACAAATGAAATCTTGGTTACGACAAAACGGGATGGATTCCGAACAACTAGAATATCTAATTCTGCGGGACATTAAATTGGAAAAATTTAAACAGGAGACTTGGGATAACAAAGTAGAATCCTACTTCTTGCAAGTCAAAAATCAATTGGATAAGGTGGTTTATTCGCTGATTCGGACAAAAAATATCGGCATTGCCCAAGAACTATTTTTCCGGATACAGGATCGAGAAACTAGCTTCGCTGAACTAGCTAAAAAATACTCCCAAGGAGCAGAAGCGGAAACCGGAGGACTAATCGGACCTGTGGAACTGAGCGCTCCCCATCCCCAGATCGGGCAAATTCTCAAAGCGTGTAAACCGGGGCAACTGTGGCCACCGACGCAAGTGGGAGAATGGGTAGTAATTGTCCGGTTAGAAAAATATTTATCCTGTGAACTGGATCCTCCCACCCGTCAACGCTTACGCAATGATTTATTCCAACAATGGTTAATGACTCAAATGCAAACAGTGAAATTTATCTCCGAATCAACCCCAGTTAATAGCGAGCAGTTATCGGTTATATAATAGCATTCCTCGGAAAACCGGGTTTACCCGGTCTTTTCGCCTAATTATTTGCCAATCTAGTCAATTTTCGCCCAGCCAATGAGTTATACCACTTTAGATTTTACCGCCTTTCTGGAGACTGTACAGCCCTTTGATCGCCTGCCCGTCGAGGTTAGACGTTCTCTAGGCCAGAAATTACAACCCCTTCGCTATGAGATGGGCAATGCGATCCTTAAGTGCGACCGCTTACCTTCTCACCTCGTCTTTCTCTACGAGGGAGAGGCCAGACTTTTGGGTTACGATGCTAGGGTTAACAATCCGTTGCCGGTTACTTTGGCTAAATTGCAGCCGGGCGATTTATTCGGGTGGATCAGTCTCCTGCGCGGTAGCCCCTGTGAAACGGTGATCGCTTCTTCGGAAGTCACGATCTGTTTAACCTTAAAAGAAGAGGATTTTTGGTCTTTAATCAATAATTACCGAGAATTTAAGCAGTATTTCTTTGAACAAACCTCGATCGCCGAAGTTTATGCCCTCCTAGGCTCCTATCTTAATCAACAGGCCTGGGGTGGGGGGGACCTGAAAGAAATGGCACAGGCCCTTTTAAACAAAGCTTGTGTGTCCTACGACCAGATTAACGATGATTATCTCTGGTTAGTCAGCGAAAATACTGATAATTATCCTATCGGCACAGTTATCACCCAGAATAATCTGACTAACACCCGCTTATTAGGTCTTTCCTCCGCTCAGTTAGACGAATTCTTGACAGTTGCAACCGAAGCGGCTGCGGAAACAGAAACAGATGATATCTGGGAAACCCAAGTCATCAAGGGAAATAAACCCACCCAGGTATTAGATATCCCCCAAGGAAGAATCAGCGACATCACCAGCGATATCGACCTTGAAAAAACTGTCCAGAAAAACCGCAAGTCATATCCTTTTTTCGGGGGAAAAACGGAACTAGAGGCGGTGAGTGCCTGTTTTCAGATGCTCTGCAAATATTTTAATATCCCCTTTCGCAAAGACGTGATCCAACGCATTCTAGGGGATCAACTGCAAAGAACTGGCAGCCTTTCCCTGCCCCTGTGTGGGGCTGTGGCCGAGGTAGTGGGACTCCATAGCCAATTAGTACCTTTACCTGCTACTTCCTTGCCCAATATCAACCCTCCTGCCCTAATTCGCTGGCAAGACAGCATCGTTATCCTCTACGAAATCAATCAACGGGAAACCACGATCGCCGTTCCCCAAAGGGGGATAATTAAACGCAAAACCAGCGAATTTCTGGAATCTTGGGACGAAAAAGGGGAAGTAATTCTGCTCAAACCCACCAAACACACCCAGCAACAGCGTTTTGGATTATCATGGTTTTGGCCTTCTGTCAAGAAACATAAACGAGTCTTAATAGAAGTTTTTATCGCTTCTTTCTTCGTGCAGTTATTTGCCCTGGCCAATCCCTTGATGATTCAGGTGATCATCGATAAAGTGATCGTGCAGAATAGCCCAGAAACTCTGAACACCCTCGGGGTTTTCCTCTTAGTAATTGCCGTTTTTGAGGGGATTTTAACCTTTTTGAGAACATCTCTTTTTGTCGATACCACTAACCGCATCGACATGACCCTCGGTTCAGAAATTATCGATCACCTGCTGCGCTTACCCCTGAAATACTTTGAACGGCGGCCCGTGGGGGAAATTTCGACAAGAATCAACGAGTTAGAGAATATTCGGCAATTTTTAACGGGTACAGCCCTAACGGTGGTATTAGATGCCATTTTCTCGGTTATCTACATCGTGGTTATGTTGATCTATAGCCCGATCCTAACCTTCTGGGCGCTGGGAGTCGTGCCGATTTTAGTTCTCTCCACAGCTATTTTCGCACCGATCGTGCGGCGACAACTGCGAGCAAAGGCCGAACGAAACGCCGAAACCCAATCCTATCTAGTGGAGGTGATGACGGGAATCCAAACAGTAAAAGCACAGAATATCGAATTGCGTTCCCGTTGGCAGTGGCAAGAACGTTATGCACGCTATGTGGCCGAAGGTTTTCAAACGGTAATGACCTCAACTTTGGCTGGCTCCTTTAGTCACTTCTTTAACCAATTATCGGGTTTATTGGTGCTGTGGGTGGGAGCAGCCTTAGTTTTAGACGGAAAACTCAGCCTTGGTCAATTAATCGCCTTCCGGATTATCGCTTCCTACGTTACCTCGCCGATTCTGCGTTTGACCCAACTCTGGCAAAACTTCCAAGAAACTGGCTTATCCCTGGAAAGATTAGCCGATATCGTCGATACTCCCCAAGAAGCGGAACTCGATCGCCAAAACATCCCCATGCCCTTAATTAAAGGCACTGTCACCTACGAAAACCTCGCTTTCCGCTTCAATCCCCACGGCGCCCTGCAACTATACAACGTCAACTTAGAATTCCCCGCCGGTACTTTTGTCGCTTTGGTGGGAGAAAGTGGCGCCGGAAAAAGTACCATCACTAAACTATTAGCCCGTCTCTACGAGCCAGAATCGGGACGGATTCTCATCGATGGCTATGATATCAACAAAGTGGAACTCTATTCCCTGCGTCGTCAAATCGGCATGGTTCCCCAAGAAACCCTATTATTTGACGGTACGGTACAGGAAAATATCGCCCTGACTAACCCCGATGCGACTGTGGAGGAAATTGTCTCGGCAGCGAAAGCAGCCGCAGCCCACGAATTTATTATGACCCTGCCCAATGGCTATAATACCCGCGTCGGTGAACGGGGGGCATCCCTATCGGGGGGACAACGACAACGGGTTGCGATCGCTCGTTCCGTCCTGCAAAGACCGCAAATTCTCATTCTTGATGAGGCCACCAGCGCCCTCGACTATAACACTGAACGGCAAGTGTGTCTGAATCTCAAGGAAGCTTTCAAGGATCATACGGTCTTCTTTATTACCCATCGTTTAGCTTCGATCAAATCCGCCGATATTATTGTCATGATGGATAAAGGGACAGTAGCGGAGGAAGGCACCCACGAGGAATTAATGGCCAAAAAAGGCCTTTACTATACTCTCTATAAACAACAGGATTCGCAAATCTAGTCAGTCGGTCGTCAGTTATCAGTTATCAGTTATCAGTTATCAGTTATCAGTTATCAGTTATCGGTTATCGGTTCACTGATCACTGAAAAAATAAATAGGGCTGGCTGAATAAATCTAAAAACCTTGTTGGATAATATTTTTAGGCTTTTTTGAAATCAAAAAGTACCAGCCTTTGGAGTGATCGGGGGGGAAATTTAGGCACTTTTTCCCTGAAAATTAGGTAATTGACCGCCTGAAAATCGGTAAAACCCCACACCCTACACCCCACCTGCCCCCCCGATGTCGGGGGGGTTGGGGGAGGTCACACCCTACCCCCACGAAAAACTTTTTCAGCAAACCCTAAATATAGGAGAATCTTCATGAACGGTAATTCTAACAACGGTCAAAACGGCAACGGCAATGGTAAAAGCGATGAACTGACCCAAGCGGGTAAAAACGTGGCTACTACCACGAAAAATAAAAGTATTACCCCTTCTTTACCCACTTTCAGCCCACCAGAACAATCGGTGATCCTGAAACAATCACCCATTTGGTCGCGGACGATTATCTGGACATTAATGAGTGTCACCACTGCCGCTTTAATTTGGTCAGCCCTCGCCAAAATCGAGCAGGTGGTGGGCGCCCAAGGACAACTTAAACCCCAGGGGAAAGTGCAAGAAGTACAATCACCGGTGAATGGGGTAGTACAGGAAGTAAAAGTTAAAGACGGCGATCGAGTTAACAAAGGGGATGTACTGGTTTTAATGGATTCCAGTGCCTCGCAAGTGCAGTTAGAATCCTTGAAAAAAATTCGCACCACTGCCGAGAAAGAAAATCAATTCTATCGTCTCTTAATGGCGCAGGATCTGACACCGGCACAGGTGGAAAGTTCGATCGCTCAATTAAAATTACCGAGTGAAATCGCCGATTTAGCCCGTAATCGTGCCTCTTTGGTGGCAGAAAATCAACTTTATCAAGCACAGGTCAATGAAGGTGCCTCTAGCTCTGCTTTACAAGGAGATGAATTAGCCCGTTTAGAGGCTGCCCGACGGGAGTCCAATTCTCGACAAGCGGCCGCTAGATTGGAAATGGAACAATTAGAAAAACAATTAGCCCAAACCAGGGTACAGTTGGCCGATGCCCGCTCGCAATTAATCAATGATCGCTTCGTCTTAGAAGAAATTAAGACTCGTAATGCCAATGCGATGAAACAGGGCCAAGAAGGCTTGGATATCGAGCGTAATATTCTTAAGGATATTGAACCCTTGGGGGATGAAGGGGGGGTCTCCCGTTATCAGATTAATAAACAAAAACAATCAGTCAGCGACCGTCAAAATGAACTGCAGCAGCAAGAGGCTAACGGCAAAATCGATCGAGAAAAACAAGAGAAAGAAGTACAAACCCGCATCGCCGAAATTTCCCGTTTGGAACAGGAAGAAAAGCGTTATTCCCTGTTGATCTCCCAGGCGCGAGAAAAGCTCATCAATACCACAGTAATCACGGAAAAAGATGTGCGCGATAAAATGGCGGACAATTACAAAAGTATTGCTGAAATCGATAGTCAGATCAGTCGCGTTATTATTGATAACAACAAGCGCATTGCTGAACTAGACAGTCAAATTAGTCAAGCACAACAGACGATTAAATATCAAAAAATTACCGCCCCGATCGATGGTGTGGTCTTTGATCTCAAGGCGCGGCCTGGGTTTGTTCCCCAACCAAGTCAAGCGGAAGCATTGTTAAAAATTGTTCCCGATGGCTGTCCCACCCAGATCAAAGATGCCGCTAAAGGTTGTTTAGTGGCAGAGGTGGACGTGACTAACCAAGACATCGGTTTTGTGCGCGTGGGACAAAAGGCCGATATTCGCATTGATTCCTTTTCTTACAGTGAATATGGCGATATTAAGGGAGAAGTAATCTCGATCGGTTCCGATGCTTTACCTCCCGACGAAAATCACCGTTTTTATCGGTTCCCAGTTCGGGTAAGCTTGAACAGTCAAGAGTTAGTTTTGAAGGATAAATCTACTCTGCCGCTGCAATCGGGGATGTCTGTGAGTGTCAACATCAAAGTCAATGAAAATCGCACTGTTTTGGGACTATTTACCGATATGTTCAATAAACAGGTGGATACTCTCAAACAAGTCCGTTAAGCGAAAAAATTCGGGGGTACATCCTGCCAACGGCCCGATCCGATCGCGTTAATCGCTTCCGAGAGGTTCACTGCACCAGTATAAAGGGCGCGGCCCACGATTACCCCCGTTACTCCCAAAGGTTCCAAAGACAATAAACTCAGTAGGTCCGTCAGGGAACTAATACCCCCAGAGGCGATCACGGGAATTTCGACAGATTCAGCTAATTCTCGCAAAGCCGCCAGATTAGGGCCAGAAAGCGTGCCATCTCGATGAATATCAGTGTAGATAATCGTGCTGGCTCCTCTTTTTGCCATATCTTGACCAAGAGCGATCGCATCTAGCGCAGAAGTTTCTAACCAACCCCTGGTGGCAACTTTGCCATCGCGAGCATCAATACCAACAATTATTTGCCCCGGAAAGCTTTGACAAAGTTCGCTAACTAATTCGGGCTTTTCTACGGCTACTGTCCCTAAAATCGCCTTTTCTACCCCGATTTTTAGGAGATTACTGACCGTTTCTAGATCTCGCAGTCCACCCCCCACCTGCACTGGGATGGCAATATCATTAAGAATTGTTTCAATAGTTGACAAATTAACCGATTTACCCTCTTTGGCTCCATCCAAATCGACTAAATGTAATCTGGTTGCTCCCTGATTGACCCATTCTCGCGCCACTATTGCGGGATTATCGTTAAAAACCTGCGATTGTTGGTAATCTCCCTGATAAAGTCGCACACATTTGCCATCGAGAATATCAATAGCGGGGATAACTTCCATGTTTTTCTCAATATCTAACTAAAGAGCGTTTTTTATTATATAGTACCAGCCTTGTCAGTTATCAGTTATCAGTTATCAGTTATCAGTTATCAGTTATCAGTTATCAGTTATCAGTTATCAGCTTCTGAAGGCAAGGGGCAACAGGCA
>NZ_JAPZSR010000444.1:0-8908 GCF_027531875.1 Microcystis sp. LE19-84.1B
GTCTCGGTTAGATATATTTCTACTTGCGCTTTTTCTTCTGGAGGGATGTTTAACATGAAATTTTTCCGATTTTTTCTCTCTATTCTCTCATAATTCTCTCAATGAGTATTTATACTCGCTCTTAAGTGGGATGCACCCATCATCGTGGTGCTAAAGAAGGGATGTCTCGGCTCGATAATAAGACTGCAAATAATAAATTTTTAACTATCAACGCTGAGACATTCTCTAAATCTGAATTTTATGAACTCTTATCTAATGATAATTCTATTGCGTCCCAAAGGGCTTTGGCTTTAATTGATGAACTTGAATTTACAGTTAAACCGCCGGTTTTCTCCCATATTAGCATAGTATTATCTGGCGTCGTCATATCCTTAGGGCAAGTATTTCTCCTCAGCTTCTTCTTCTTTTTCTTCTTCTTTGTATTTTTAACTATAGTTTTTGCGATTATTACTCTTGGACAAGAAGACCCGTTTTCCGCACCTCCCCCACCCTATTTAGCATTGAGAATTGTAGCCACGATTTTTCCCCTAGTACCCCTAGTAATAGCTGCTAGAATTTGTATGTCCATTATTTTAGGAGTGAAAAGTGCAAAGAACACAAAATATGAGTTTATCAAAGGGCTGATAAAGATTACCAAAGGAGCTTTTACCGTGAAGACAGAAATAGTTGAATTGTACCGTATTAAAGGTATAAACGTAGTTCAGGATTGGTTTTCTAAGATAACTGGATATGCCACATTGGAGCTTATAAATGATAAATCCCAAAAAGTTGTATTGCCAGGAATTGCAGAAGCTAGAAGAGCTTACTATCTTCAAGATCGCTTAAGAGAATTAACTGTTTTATTACGCTCCCTCCCTTGGATCAAGGGATTTATTTCTTAGGTCTGAGAACCAAAAACTTTGAAGTAAAAGCTTGGAGCTAAATTCATGCCCGGTGATGATTTGGTTGGAGAAATTATCGTCTACTATAAGCCTCCTGGTGGAGAAGAAGGCTCCAGTTTTTCCGTTGGTGGTGAATACGGAGTTGATTTTGGACACGTCTTTGTTGAGGTTCGAGATTTAAGAACTGGGGAAAATCATTATCTAGATATTTGGGAAGAAAACGGTCAGGCACACATTAACAGAGAACTAGACGATACAAGAAGGTCGGAATTTGAAAGTGTTAATTGGGGAATCACAGAAAGTCAATTAGCAGGAGCCGTTCAAGCTATTGAGGAAAGGCTTTCTTCCAGTACGCCGTACGGTGTACTAGATGGTAGTTGCGTAGATTCAGTCGGAGAGGTGATGAGGGGAGCAGGTTATGAAGTACCTGATCGATGGTTTCCATCCGATTTCTGGAGTGAGATTCAGGATATATCAGATGCGAACCAAGGATCAGCAACCTCGCCCACAGATAGCCCAGAACATAATATCTCTGATGGAGAAGGGCGCTATGTACCACCACCAAACACTTCAGAGAGTCAGCAAGATTCTACTCCAAGCGATGCAAATATATGCTCACCAGATGGGCATGAAACTCACATAGATTTCTCAGAGAGTGGACAAAATTTGACTCCACATGATGCGACTATAAGTTCCTCGGACGGATATGAAATTCGTGCTGATTCACCCAGCAGCATAAGTTCACCTACTTCTTACGATCCAAGTAGTGACGTTGGACATAGCTATACTCCTTCTGATGCTAACTACTCTGATCCATCTGGACAAAGCTCTGGGGAATGGGGCTCTGAGTCTTCTGGCAGTATGGGTTCACCTGCTTCTTACGATCCAAGTAGTGATGATGGTCATAGTTATACTCCTTCTGGTGCTAACTACTCTGATCCATCTGGACATAGCTCTCAGGAATGGGGCTCTGAGTCTTCTGGCAGTATGAGTTCACCTGCTTCTTACGATCCAAGTAGTGATGACGGACATAGTAATACTCCTTCTGGTGCTAACTACTCTGACCCGTCAGGGCATAGCTCTCATGAAGGATGGTCGGAAGGTCTAATTTAAAGAACTTGCCGCAACGCCTGCTGATTGCTTGTGTAGTATGTCAGCCGTTCCCAGAGAGACTCCTCAGATCGCTGATCGCTGTAGGGTACATTCCCTAATGTGGCTCCTACTGCTCCAGCGCTCGATTTTGGGGAACGCACCATGTACATTGATTGAAACTGTGGGTTAAAGTGCGATACCGAAGGCATTGGGTAGCACCCCTAGATGGGGTTGGAGGGATTGCTTTAGGGCGCTATACTGGGTTATAGGGGTTTTCAAGATTAGTGCTATTTCTCATCAAATCCTATGCTAGACTGGTGCTAGATTAGTTATCAACTACTACAAAAAGTTGAATTGGTAAAATACATGAGTACATCAGCAAAATCACTAGAAGAACTGGTGAGACAATTATCGCCCCAGTTAAAGGTTGAAGTACAAACGTTTGTAGAGTCACTTTTAAGTAAATCTAACCAACCCATAAGACCCAAACTCCGTCAAGACTGGGCAGGGATGCTTAAAACCGATTACACATCAATTGAGTTACAGCATCTTGCAGTTGAATGGAGAAATGGCTAGTGTTTCTTCTGGATACGAATATTTGGCTAGAACGTTTATTAGGACAAGGACAGGCGGAGGTTGTTGCGGAGCTACTTGATACGCTCTCACCCTCTGATATGTGTATGACTGATTTTACTTTACATTCTATCGGGGTGATCTGTAATCGGCTGAATCAAAGAGACGTTTTTATCAAATTTGTGGATGACGTTTTGATTGATGCTGGTGTTGTACTGATCGGTGTTCCTGCTAACCAAATGAAGAGAGTCGTAGAAATAATGGATCTCTTTCGCTTGGATTTTGATGATGCTTACCAATATGTTGCTGCCGAGCTTGAAAAAGCTACTATTGTGAGTTTTGATCAAGATTTTGACAGGACAGAGCAAAGACGTTTGACTCCTATGCAAGTGCTTAAAATTAGAAATTAATTGCTTGCTCCCGTCAGTCATTGCCGTAGGGTGCGTTCCCTAATGTAAGTCCTACTGCTCCACTAATAGATTTTGGGGAACGCACCATGTACGATACCGAAGGCATTGGGTAGCACCCCTAGATGTCGTTAGGCATTCAATCTACTTACAGATCAGAGGCAAGCATTGACAATTAATGTAGGATTAGTTAGTATGATGATCTAATCCTACCAAGCTGTCGTAAACAGTTTATGGCAATGAGTAAGAAAGTTAGCATAACCTTAGACGACGAAGTTTTGGAATTTGTAGATCGACTAGCAAGCAATCGTAGCAGCTTCATAAATGATGTTCTCTGGCAAGAGAAGAGAAGGGTTTTTATGAAAGAGCTAGAAGACGCTTATAAAGATCAGGCCAATGATCCAGAGATGCAAGCAGAAATCTCTGTCTGGGATATTGCAGTGGGCGACGGTCTAAATGCCTAATGGAAGACTAACCTATAAGCGAGGAGAGATCTGGTGGATCGATCTGAAACCCGCTGTTGGTCATGAAACCGATAAAGAACGTCCTTGCCTGATTTTACAAAACGATATTGGCAATCAAAATGGAACAACGACAGTAGTTGCTCCATTGTTGCCAGGGAAAAGGACTTATCCTTTTGTTGTCAATATTACCCCGACAGTGCAGAATGGACTAGACGGAGATCGATACATCAACTTAAGTCAAATGAGGGCTGTAGATTCTCAAAGAATTAAGAATAAACAGGGTGTTTTAGAAGACGTTTATTGGGAAGAAATAGAGAAAGCAATATGTATTGAGCTCGGTTTCAGCAAATCCCTATCGCCGTAGAGTGCGTTCCCTAATGTGGCTCCTACTGCTCCAGCGATCAATTTTGGGGAACGCACCATGTACATTGATTGAAGCTGTGGGTTAAAGTGCGATGTGGGCTAATCTGGCTAACACGCTTTTGGGCGTGATATACGGAAAACTTCTTGTGATTGCGCCTAAATAGAATAGCGAAAGTTGACCCATACCGTTACTCTGGAGAGTGTTATACATAAAGTTGGCGTATAATTTTTAGTTATAGATACATTATCTGTAGCAGAAAGTGGAAGATTTAAGTAAAGAAAAGGCACAATATGACTAAAAAGAATCAATCAAAAAGATTAACGAATCAACATAAAGAGTCTAAAGGTGTGGTTGGTATATTTGGAGATGAAGCAAAATCACACGACATAACTGTTGGAAAAATTTCACTTTTTGTAATTGAACAGCTTGAAAAGGATTTTCCTCAATTATCTTTTCAATACAAAAAGAGCATAAAAAAAGAAGAAATAAACGAAGCATTAAAGAAAATTGACCCTGAATTAGGACAAACACTTTTTGTATCAAATTAAAGTATTATACCCGATGGTGGAATAATAGAAGTAAAAGATGATAACGGTAATTGGAGAATCGTTTTAGTTTCGGAAGCTAAACATCAGGGGAAAGACATTGAAAACATCAAAGCAGGAAAACTTGTAGGAGCAAAAAATGATCAAGATTTGATGGCTGCCGGTAATGCGATAGAAAGAACCCATAAAAACATATCTGAAATCGCTAATTTGATGTTATCTGAATCTCATTTTCCCTATGTATTATTTCTGGAAGGCTCAAATTTTTTAACAGAAACTATTTCAATTAAAAGACCCGATGGAAGGGTTGTAACGCTTGAATACAATTCAGGAACGCTAAATAGATTAGATAGGTTAACTTCTGCAAATTATGGAATGCCCATTAATACCAATTTGTGTAAAAATAAGTTTGTCAAGCATAAAGATAAAACAATTATGCTTCAAGCAACTTCTATATACACACAAGGAAATGGCGAAAAATGGGATGTCAAAAAAATGTTTGATATTATGCTTGAAATTTCTAAAACCTCTCTTAAAGTATTAGGCAGTGAGATATTTAATCAGATAACCAAAAGTAAATAACTAAAACAAAGATTTATTAAATCAAAATAGGTTGAAAATGGCAAGAAATGCAACAAATGAATTGTTACAAAAAGCTAAGAAATCAAAAAGTGATGAGTTTTATACACAGCTTTCAGATATAGAAAGCGAATTACAGCATTATAAAAGTCATTTTGAAAATCAAGTAGTTTATTGCAATTGCGATGACCCCCGAATTAGTAACTTTTTAAATTATTTTACCTCAAATTTCAAGGAATTAGGTCTTAAAAAAATAATAACATCTTGTTATAGAGAGCAAGTAAAAAATTTATTTAATACAGAAGAAGATGAAAAAGGTTTTTTCTTTGAATATACAGGTACAGAAGGCGAAAAAAACAAACCAAGTTCAACTGACCTAGTTTACTTTAATGGAGATGGTGATTTTCGTAGTTCGGAAAGCATTGAACTATTAAAGCAGTCCGATATTGTTGTTACCAATCCCCCATTTTCATTATTCAGAGAGTATGTAGCTCAATTGGTTAAATACGATAAAAAGTTTTTGATAATTGGAAATATTAATGCAATAACCTATAAAGAAATTTTCAAACTTATTAAAGAAAACAAGGCGTGGTTAGGAATAAATCTTGGTAGAGGTATTTCAGGTTTTATTGTACCTGAACACTATGAACTATATGGAACAGAAACTCGAATAGATAACTCTGGTAATAGAATAATCTCACCGAACAATTGTTTATGGCTTACTAATTTAGATAATTTTAAGCGGCACGAAGATATAAAACTTACAAAAAGATATTTTGGCAACGAAGTTCAATATCCAAAATATGACAATTATGATGGAATTAATGTTAATAAAACGCAAGATATACCAATAGACTATAAGGGATATATGGGGGTGCCAATAACATTTTTACATAAATTTAATCCCGACCAATTTGAAATAATTAAATTTAGGAAAGGGAATGATGATAAAGATTTATCAGTAAATGGGAAATGTCCGTATTTTAGAATACTAATCAAGAATAAACGAATACAAACTGAATATATTGATTTAACTGACAAAGAAAGATAAGGTATAACAAATCGTTGTACCTGACATTTTTCCGCTACGATCAAAAATGTAGGTGAACTCGATCATTATGCTCCAAAGCTAGTGCGATGCCGCCGTCGGAGACGCGCGAAGCTGAGGCACTGCGTAGCAGTACGCAATCTTGTAGGGTGCGTTCCCTAATGTGGCTCCTACTGCTCCACTAATAGATTTTGGGGAACGCACCATGCACATTGATTGAAACTGTGGGTTTAAGTGCGGTCGCCGATCTTAATAAGCTACATTAACAACAATACTTAAAGAGAAGGCTTAAAATGGTTAAATCAACTTTGTACACGACAGCAAAAGTCCTACCGGGAAATAGAATTGAAATTGAATCTCCAGATCTGACTGTAGGACAAACTGTTGAGGTAGTTATTTTGGTTGAAGAAGTTAGTTCTGATTCTTCCACCACCGAAGCTATCTCTCCATCCTTAAAACAGCGTCTTGCTTTTCTGAAGTTACCAATGACTGAACGTAGAAATATTCTCAAAAGTCAAGCCGATATAATTCTCTCTCACTATCAACAAGATTCTGAATGACAAGAGTTAATGGCAGGTGACATCATCATCACAAAGTTGAAACTATGGATTTTAGCTATACTAGACTTAAAGTAATTGCCCTACGAATTGATTTTTCTAGTACCAACCCTATGCAAATTATCCTCAATCTCCCCGATGAACTGGTTCAACATTTTAACCGAGATCACCTTGCTCGTGAGATTTTAGAAGCCTTAGTCATACAAGCCTATCAAGTAGAAAAAATTACCAGTGCAGAGGTTGGGCGTATCCTTGAGCTACCGTCTCGTTGGGCAGTAGATGACTTTCTGAAACAGCACAATGCTGATTTACACTACGATGAAACCGATTTAGAGCGCGATTGCGAAGCTCTCCGTCAACTGCGTGTTAAATACACCAATAGTGCTTCATGATCGTCGTTTCTGATACCTCACCCATCAACTATTTACTCCTCATTAACCAGATCGACTTGCTCCCCCGCTTGTTTCAGCAAATCATCGTCCCTGACGTGGTTCGAGATGAAATGGTTGATCCCTCTGCGCCACTCGTCCTTCAGCAATGGATCGCCAATCCTCCACCTTGGTTTACGGTTCAAACCGTTTCCGTGGTAGATGAAACTCTTGATGCCCTTGATCCTGGAGAACAGGCAGCGATTAGTCTGGCTCAAACCTTGCCAGCAGATTTGCTGATTATCGATGAACGCTTGGGGCGACAGATAGCCAGCGATCGTGGAATCCCCATTATCGGCACTCTTGGAATCTTAGATGATGCTGCAAGTCAGGGTTTTGTCGAGCTTTCAGACGCTATTGCTCGATTGCAACAAACGAACTTCCGCATATCCCGCCGCATCATTCAAGTATTGCTAGAGAGTAAAGAATAAGGTTGTAGTATAGTCAGGAGGAAGCGGCGAGGAAAGCCAGCTAACACTGCGTGGCAGCGGAAGGATGAGAGTCATCGGTTGAGCGTTTCAGGCTACCTGCCGCCGCCGCACTTTACCGTTGGGCTGCTATAAACTATACTCCATCACAAAGAAAGAGAGGCTTCGTCATGCAACAGAATACTGTTCGTCTAACTCTAGGCGGAATTCTGCTAGTGATGGCGGCTTGCGCGCCACAATCCCCACCGACGCCCACGTTGCCGCCTCCCACCTCCACCGTTCTCTCACCCACCGCTATACCTCTGCCGCCAACGGCCACCAGCTTTCCGACCACCCCGGTCCCCACCGCCATCTCGCCGGATGTCATTACCAGCATTGATACCATGCTGAAGAATCTGGCCGACAAGGGCCTTCTCAATGCCTCAGTGCTCATTGGCCAGCGGGGCAAGGTGTTGCTCAGTAAGGGCTACGGCTTGGCGGATCGGGAGAAGAAGACCCCCAACACGGCTCAAACCCGTTTTCGGCTGGGTTCCATCACTAAGCAATTCACAGCGATGGCCATTCTCATGTTGGAGATGCAAGGCAAACTCAAGGTTCAAGACCCCATCTGCAAGTATATTGCTGATTGCCCATCTACATGGCAAGCCATCACGATTCACCATCTTCTGACGCACACTTCTGGCATCCCGGATTTCACGGCGTTGCGTGACTACCAGAGTTCGCGGGCCACCCCTTCGTCCCCCGAGCAAACCATCGCGCGTTTCAAAGATTTGCCTTTGGATTTCCAGCCGGGCGGGAAATGGAGCTACAGCAACTCCGGCTACATTGTGCTAGGTTTCATCATTGAGAAAGTCTCCAGCCAAACATACGAAGACTTTTTGCAACAAGCCATCTTCACCCCGCTGAATCTGCGCGATACCGGATATGATCACAATGCCAACGGCTTGGCAGTGGGTTATAAGGATCAATATTCCACCCTTCCGGCGGATTACATTGATATGTCCATCCCCTATGCCGCTGGCGCTTTGTATTCTACGATTGGAGACCTTTACGCTTGGGAAAACGCGCTATCCACCGAACAATTGACTTCACAGGCTTATCTGGACGAAATGTTCGCCCCCCAAGCGCCAATGCCGGATAGCGGTGGTTGGGCGTATGGCTACGGCTGGGCCATCGGAACAGATCTGAATCGGGCAGTTGTTTCACATGGGGGCAATATTGAAGGGTTTGCATCTATTGTAATGCGCTATCTGGACGAGCAGGTTGTCATCATTGTGCTCAGCAACCAGGAAAACAAAGATGTGGGGTTGATTGAAAACATCATCGCCAAGAAACTCTTTGGGATACAGTAGGCTCAGCCCCTTCAAGCGGACCAACATTACGCTGGAAAGTGTTATACAGCCGTAGGGTGCGTTCCCTAATATGGCTCCTATTGCTCCAGCGATCGATTTTGGGGAACGCACCATGCACATTGATTGAAACTGTGGGTTTAAGTACGATACCGAAGGCACTGGGTAGCAATCGCAATCTTGTAGGGTGCGT
>NZ_JAPZSR010000223.1:0-1134 GCF_027531875.1 Microcystis sp. LE19-84.1B
CAATCCTGTCACGATTGAGGGAATTCTCGCTTGTTTATCTAAACTGTTGACTGTGCGGGAACAATTACAAAGAGAAGCTCACCGTCATCAACAACCCTTATTAGCAGAAAATATTCCTAGACTATGGATACTAACTCCTACGGCCAGTCAAAGAATTATAACTGCTTTTTCCGCTCAATTAAACCCAGATTGGGGAGAAGGAATTTATTTTTTACCTCCAGCATTAACCACATCCCTTATTGTCCTGCATCAATTACCCGAAACCCCTGAAACCCTTTGGTTAAGATTATTAGGCAGAGGAGGAACCAGAAGCAGAGCGATTGATGAATTAGAGGCCTTGTCTTCTAGTCATCCCTTTAAATCAGCTTCCTTGAAATTATTATACAATTTGAGTAGGAACTTGCAAGCCTTACCCAAAAGAACCCAGGAGGAGAGGAAATTTATTATGCGTTTAGCCCCTTTATACGAACAAGATAGAGAAAAAGCTATTCAACAAGGAGAAGCTATCGGACTTCAAAAAGGCAGAATCGAAGGCATTCAAGAAGGAGAAGCTATCGGACTTCAAAAAGGAGAAGCCAACCTAGTGCTACGCTTGCTTAACCGACGTTTTGGTGAACTGCCCCCGCATATCACTGAAACTATCCAAAAACTAGCCGTTGAACAATTAGAAGACTTAGGAGAAGCATTACTAGACTTTGAGACTCAAGCTGACTTAATTAATTGGCTGACCTAATAAATAGGCTTTGAAGATGATAAAATAACCATCATCATTGATTGAATCACTTCAGCCTTGACTCGCTTTCTTTGGGATAAATTTAGTGAAAGACTACCTCGAAACCTTTCTCGCTTCTTCCGGTGACGTGAAAACCAGCCTTGATGTGACGGCAAAAACTCAAGAAATCGATGTGTATTTTCGACCGACTTCCCCAGAAATGCCGCCCGAATTAGGTTTATTGGGTCGATTAGTTCAAACCCCTTGTTTATTGGAACCCCATCGCAATCCTGTCACGATTGAGGGAATTCTCGCTTGTTTATCTAAACTGTTGACTGTGCGGGAACAATTACAAAGAGAAGCTCACCGTCATCAACAACCCTTATTAGCAGAAAATATTCCTAGACTATGGATACTAACTC
>NZ_JAPZSR010000048.1:0-3906 GCF_027531875.1 Microcystis sp. LE19-84.1B
TGAAATGGGGCGAAAGTCTGTGGACTCTGTGTAAGACAGTACATGGTTTTTTAACTGTGGTATGCGACGGTGGTGGAAGCAGAAACTTAAATCGTGAGGTTTAGGAATCGCCGCACTTTTAGGGCGGCGAGGATGTCAATGCCGAAGCTTTGCAATTACTCAGTAAACGCGATCGCTATAAACAATGGGCAATCGAGTTTGATCCCCCTAAATCCCCCGTTCGGCTGAGCTCACGGCCGAAGCCTTAAAAAAGGGGACTTTCTTGAAGAGGCGAAGGAATTGACGGGGAAACCGCGATACAATCAGCGATCGCCCGATAAATCTCTATAATATTCTATAATATCGAGTATTCCCCCATCCCAAACCAGCCATGACAGCCAAAGAACAACTCCTACAGGAAATCGAAAAAAGCTCCGAGCCACTCCTACAAGAAGTTCTCGACTTCCTCTTGTCGGTACGCTCAGCAAAATATCCTGAAACTCGTAAACCCATCTGGCAAATCGCTCAGGAAATTATGGCTGATGTTCCGCCAGAAATTATCGCTCAACTCCCCACCGACGGAGCCGAACAACACGATCATTATCTTTATGGCACACCAAAACGTAAAGAATGAAAATAATTTTTGCCGATACCTTTTACTGGATAGCGTTGCTTAGTCCTAGAGACACTTGGCATCTCAGAGTCATCGAATGGAGCCAATCTAACCCTCATGTATCGCTAGTGATGACAGACGGTATTGTTGATGAAATTTTTGCTCATTTCTCTAAACAAGGCGACATTATGCGCGGTAAGGCCGTAGAACTTTATCACAGTATTCTTGATGATCCCAGCATTCAACTAATTTCTTACCATCAAGGACTAAGAAAGCTAGGAATAGAACTTTATGCCAGTCGTCTAGATAAAGGCTATAGCCTTACCGACTGCATTTCAATGATGGTGATGAAACAAATGGGAATTTATGAAATACTCACCCATGATAAACATTTTACCCAAGAAGGTCTAACTATTCTTTTTTGATAACTCAGACAGAATCCCATTATTGATCTCCACAAAATCGGGCATCGTTGGGAAATTAAAGAAGCATAACCGCAATCGCCTAACCCTAACTTTCAAGAACAATATAGACTCTTTTCTGCCGAACCTCTTAAATTCAGACTAAACTAGACTATCACTGCAATATCATAGACTTAGTTAAGAAAATTGTTAGAGAACTTTAACCATGCTCAAACATTATGACGTGACCATCGAAGGCGATCGCATCCAATGGCTAGGGGAAAAGCCCAAAGCACAGAATATTCGCGCCATCATTATCATTGAAGAAGAACCATCTCCCACAACCCAGGTAAAACGAACGACCCCTGCTCATTTAATCGGTAAAGGCAAAACCTTAGGGGATATTGTTAGTCCTATTGTGGATCAAGAAGATTGGGAATGCCTAAAATGATCATCCTTGATACCCATATTTGGTTTTGGTATATCAATGAAAACTTTGAGCAATTTCCCTTAGAATGGACAGCCCAGATTCGACAAGCAGATAGCGTAGGAGTATCCCCTATTTCTTGTTATGAAATAGCCTTAGCCCATCATAAAGGTCGTTTAGCACTGGATATTCCCATCCAACAATGGCTTATTGATGCCCTAAACCCTTCAGGTATTGAATTATTGCCCTTAACTCCAGAAATTACCCTAAGAGCCGTTAATCTCTCTCCCGTTCACAAAGATCCCTTTGACCGCATTATTATTGGTACAGCCTTGGAATATCAAGCAAAAGTCGCCAGTATTGATAGCTTATTTCCCAAATATCCCGAACTCAAAGATTATCTGATGTCAGCTTAGAAGCCTACTCTCCAAATCTGAAACTTTTAACTCAAAAATTGATATTGCTGCTGAACAATTAGATCGAAGCGAAGGAATTGACGGGAAAAACGCGATCATTAGAATTAGGTATCGTTGGGAAATTGATGAATCATAACGGCGATCGCCTAACCCTAACTTTCAAGAAGAATATAGACTCTTTTCTGCCGAACCTTTTAATTCAGACTAAACTATCACTGCAATATCATAGACTTAGTTAAGAGAATTGTGAGAGAACCTTAACCATGCTCAAACATGATGACGTGACCTGAGAGGGCGATCGCTTGTTGAATCCTGTGGAAAATAATGATAGAATGCAAAAAGTGTAGATTTCAATGTGAAAGCGATTTATACAGAAAGCTTAGGAGTTAATTTATGCGAACAATTACCTTGCAAATTGACGATAGCATTAGTGAAAAATTTCTATGGTTACTTGCTCGCTTCTCTAGAGACGAAATTAAAATTCTGGAACAATCAGATTACGTCAGTGATGACGAATATCTAAGGGGAATCGAAGGAATGATTCAAAGTATTCAGGCAGCCCGTGATGAATCTATTGAACAGAGCTTAAGCTTAGATGAGTTAGACTGGTAATGTATAAAATAATCTTTATGACCCAATCTCAAAAAGATGCAAAAAGGAATGATCGCGTTTTGGGAAATGTAGAAGGAAATTTATCAAGCATAACGGCGATCGCTATAATATCGAATATCTCCCGTCCCCAAAACTCCCTACTCCCTTGACCAGCAATGAAAAGTGTCACCTCAAGTAAATTACAAAATAACCTAGACCAACTGCTCGATGAAATCCTCAACACAGGAAAACCCCTAGAAATTGAGCGCAACGGCAAACGATTAATCATTAGTCCCGTTGAAACCGTAGATAAATTACAAAAATTAATTTATCGTCCTCAAGCCATTATTGGCGATCCCGATGATCTTGTACAAATCAGTTGGGAACAGGAGATAAACCTTGATTTACCTTGATACTCATATTGTTGTCTAGCTTTATGCAGGGCTAACTGCTAAATTAAGCGATTGCGCCAAACATCTAATTAACGAGAATGAACTCTATATTTCGCCGATAGTAAGGCTAGAGTTACAATATTTATACGAAATTGGGCGAATTACTGAAAAATCAGACGACATTGTTCTAGAATTAGTAAGTTGCCTTGATTTAAAGGTATGTAAAAAAGATTTTAATTTAATTATTAATCAGTCTGTCATTATTAACTGGACTCGTGATCCCTTTGATCGCTTAATTGTTAGTAACGCTTCAGTAGATAACCACATTTTGCTAACCAAAGATTATCACATTTTAAATCATTATGAAAATGCCGTATGGGATTAATCACAATCTATGGGAAATTGATCAAGCATAACGGCGATCGCCCCATTCAATCGCTAAATAACGATAGACTCTCATGAATTAAGATCATAGTACATAGTCAATGTTCAAGGAGAATCATCAGCGAATTCACCTAGTTAAAATCCTGACTCCTAGTGCAAACTTTAAATCTTGTAAAAAAAGTAATTTTTTGTATCCCCACTGATTACCATAATAGAAAATTCTGCTAACCCCTATGTTGATGAGGTAACTTATGGAACAGTCAAAGGCTAAATCTTCCCGCCAACGCGGCGTAATCCTAACCTCCATCGGCTACCAAAAACTGCACCGTGCTAAAGTGAATTGGGAAATAAAACAAAACACTCGCTGCACCTTAGACATTCTTAGCCAACAAACTGGACTGACCGCCAATACTCTTAGTAAAGTTTTTAGTTGCTCTGTCGCCGTTGATAAACGTAGTCTGTTGGTCTGCTTTTCTGCCTTTAATCTCGATTTAGACGGTCAAGATTATTTATCCAGTTTTACCCTTGCCTACAAAGACTGCCAATTTTCAGATTGGGGGATAAATTTGACATCCTCGCCGCCCTAAAAGTGCGGCGATTCCTAAACCTCACGATTTAAGTTTCTGCTTCCACCACCGTCGCATACCACAGTTAAAAAACCATGTACTGTCTTACACAGAGTCCACAGACTTTCGCCCCATTT
>NZ_JAPZSR010000114.1:0-5076 GCF_027531875.1 Microcystis sp. LE19-84.1B
CGGTTTCTTGGGTGAAAGCTTCTGGGGAGTTTAATCCCCACCATCCGCTTGAAGATTGCCAATTCCAGTTATTATCTAAACTCCACAGATGGAGATAATTACCATCGTTATATTTCCATAAAACTTGATTGACTCCGTTGACGGTTTCTGCTGCTAAGGTTTGCCAACTTGGATAGATATTTGTGGTAATCTGAGTCCCCCCAATTTTAATGGCTGTGGGATTGTTATTACCAATTTGAGCGTAAAGTTTATTAGTCGCGTCTTGGACTAATTTGGTGTTACCGAAAGCTTCGATGGGGGTGTAGGGATTACCAATCTGATTATCACCGTTAAAATCTTGTTGAAAATTGGTTTCTTGGGTGAATGCTTCTGGGGAGTTTAATCCCCACCATCCAGTGGAAGATTGCCAATTCCAGTTACTATCTAAAGTCCACAGATGCAGATAATTACCATCGTTATATTTCCATAAAACTTGATTGACTCCGTTGACGGTTTCTGCTGCTAAAGTTTGCCAACCTGGGTAGATATTTGTGGTAATCTGAGTCCCCCCATTTTTAATGGCGATGGGGTTATTATTGCCAATTTGAGCGTAAAGTTTGTTGGTGGTGTCTTTGACTAATTTGGTGTTACCGAAGGTTTCGATTGGGGTGACACTGATATTATCACCATCATCATTAGTAATTGTTCCTAATCCTTGATTATCTGTAATCAGCGCATTGCTAGGATTAGAAAGGTTAATCAAGAAAGTCTCATCGGGTTCAATTGCAGTATCACCATTGACGGAAATAATAATATCTTGGCTGATTTGTCCGGGGGTAAAGGTGAGAGTCCCTGTTGTGGCTGTATAGTCGCTTCCTGCTGTTGCTGTGTTATTAGCAGTGGCATAATTTACGGTAATTGTTTGGGTACTTGTGGTTGACAATGTAACTTTAAATATCAGGTTATTTGTTCCTGAATTGTTTTCTACAATTGTCGGATTTGAGATAGTCAAGAATGGTTTATCCCAATCTGCTGCTGTCCAGGTAGTTGTTGCTTGCCAAGTTTGGGGTGTCCATTCATCAATACTTTTCCAAGCATCTGCTGACCATTTAGTTGTAGCTTGCCAAGCGTTATCTCCCCAGTCAGGTATGGCATCCCAAAAGTTATCAATTGTCTGTGATACTGTAGCTGTTGTTGCTATTTGATAGCTATTTGTGTCGAGAAAAGATGATGCAAGCGTTTGCGGTGAATTGCTTTGATTGGCAGTTGATGGAGATAAACCAAGTTTCTTGTCAGACTGTCCAATAATCGCATTCCACGCATCTGAAGTCCAAGATTTAGCTGCGTTGTAAGCGGATGTTACTGCATCGGATATATTTCCAAGACCATCAATGGCACTTCCAATTGCTTTTCGATTCAGTTCAACGGTTCCACGATAAGTTAAAGCAGCTGCCAGATATGTTCCTGTTAATCCAATTCCAGGAATAGGTAAGCTTCCCAATCCTCTAATCATCATTTGCAAGGCAAAATAATCAGCATCAGGCAAATATGTAAACCAGTAACTACTTAAATCAGTAGTATTTCCGTTGGCAACTTTCCGAGTTAAATCTGTCGGCTTTGACAAATTAGTTCTTGTAATAGTTTGATTTAAGACGGGAACTGAATGTTTTTCAAAGGTAATTGCAGATGTTAGTTTTGAATATTTTTCTAAGTTCCAGAGTCCACTCAGATATGTTGAACCTGCAATGCTAACCAAATCGGCCGAGGTTATGTAATGGGTTACACCTAAGTTATTAGTAGCGTTGAAATTAATGCCGGGTTGTTGAGAAATACCCGGACTATTGAAAGTAACAATCTTTCCGAGTTGTCCTGTATAACTACCCCCTACCCACTGACTTAATGCACCGCCTAAACTATGTCCTGTAATATTAGGTTTTAGAGTCAATCCGCTTACGGGATTAGATACTTCTGAAAGCCATTGATTGACTGCGGCTTTATTGTTAGTAAATTGATTATAGCCAACTCCTTCGGTTTCAGTATCACTTAATAAATCTTTACCAGATGAGAATACAGTACCCCGAATGGCTAAAACAGGAGGTTTAGCAAGGTCATAAATTGTGCCATCAGTGAAGGTATAGGATTGCTTGGCGCTGGTGAGTTGGTTGATTAGATTCTGTCCAGCAGTATAGGCGGCGGTATTGTTACCGCCTGAAGTGTTGGCAATATCTTGCAGTAAGTTATTGCTACTGGATGTAAATTCATTAGCATTAAGAGGATTGGCTAAAACCAGAAAGAATTTTTCATCAGAAGTTAAACCAACAGCATCAAATCCTGTGCTAGAATCGTTGAAAACTTTATTGATACGATAGCCTTCGTAACCCAGGTCACTATAGTCATATATCTTATCTACTTCTTTGCCTTTGTCCGTATCTGTCCAATCACGATAAGCGGTGTCTCTAGCCAAAATCTCAAAGGTTTGGTCGGTAGGAGGCGCACTTCCCAAAACGGTAATTTCTATTTGTTTGCTGGTTTGTCCTGGGAAAAAGGAGAGGGTTTGTTTGACAACATTGTTAAAATCTTTTAATTGGTTAGGGTCTATTGAATTGGCACTTCCATCAAGGGTATAGTAATCAACGGTTATGGGTTTATTATATGTTGAGGATAGTTTAACCTCGAAAATAACCTTCCCTGTGGGAGCATCAAACCACGCATTACTGACTGATATCGTTGGTTTAGGTGGAGAATCAGGTGTGGGTGGGAGTGCTGTGTAAGTGGCATCATCATATATATTTGGATATTGTGGATCTATTGGATTTGCTATCCATTGACCATTAATCCAACTGGATTCAAATGTAGTTGAATCTCCATCTGAATCTATATACCAAACTTGGTTCGCAGTATGTCCACTAATAATACTATTTGAACTCCATGTACCCCTATTGTAAATACCACCACCTAAGTTGGCATTATTGTTAGTAAGAATGTTATTCGTTAATGTTGATGTTCCCGAGTTGTAGTTGTAAATTCCCCCTCCTTCATCACCAGCCGTATTACCAGATATTGTACTGTTGGTTAATGTTAATGTTCCCGTAGAGTTGAAAATTCCCCCTCCAGAACGAGTAGCCGTATTACCAAATATTGTACTGTTGGTTAATGTTAATGTTCCCCCATCGTTGTCAATTCCCCCTCCGTCATAAGCAGCCGTATTACCAGATACTGTACTTTCAGTTAATGTTAATGTTCCATAGTTTTCAATTCCCCCTCCAGAACCAGTAGCCGTATTACCAGATATTGTACTGTTGGTTAATGTTAATGTTCCCCCATAGTTGTCAATTCCCCCTCCGTCATAAGCAGCCGTATTACCAGATACTGTACTGTCAGTTAATGTTAATGTTCCATAGTTTTCAATTCCCCCTCCAGAACCAGTAGCCGTATTACCAGATATTGCACTGTCGGTTATTGTTAATGTTCCCGTAGAGTTGTAAATTCCCCCTCCAGAACCATAATAACCAGTAGCCGTATTACCAGATATTGTACTGTTGGTTAATGTTAATGTTCCCCTTCCCCAGTTGTAAATTCCCCCTCCAGAATAAGTAGCCGTATTACCTGTTATTGTACTGTTGGTTAACGTTAATGTTCCATCGTTCTCAATTCCCCCTCCAAAATTAGTAGCCGTATTACCTGTTATTGTACTGTTGGTTAACGTTAATATTCCCCTTCCCCAGTTGTGAATTCCCCCTCCAGTATTACCAGATATTGTACTGTTGGTTAATGTTAATGTTCCATCGTTGTAAATTCCCCCTCCATAAGTAGCCGTATTACCAGATATTGTACTGTTGGTTAATGTTAATGTTCCCCCGTAGTCGTTGTAAATTCCCCTTCCTGCTTTGTTGCTGATATAGAGATTGTTTAATGTAACTCCAAGTTTACTAGAGTTGTATATAATAGAATTGTTATCATTCTGCCCAGAGATAGGACTAGCATTATTAACAATAGAAGCTAGTGCTGTTCCATCAGTTTCAATGGTAATCGTACCATTCGTCCTTAAACTGCGATCGCCTGTTGTTGTATCATTAACATAAGTTAAAGCATAAGTCGTTCCTGATTGCAGCTTAATAATATAGGGAGTATTAGGACTTTTGTTAGCAATTGCAACAGCATCCCGCAAAGATAAACCACTCCCAATAGTGGCACTACCATCATTCTCATCTATAGTAGTATTGACGATTAAAGTAATTGGTGCTGCTTGTTCAACCCCTATAAATTGTCCCTCTAAATTAATAACAGAACGATCATCTTCTGCTTGAATATAAGTTAACTCAGCCTCAGTTAAATTAACCCCTCTCACCAGATGAGAAAATAATTCTCCCTCATCCCCCACCGTATCCACCCTATTAATTTGAGCATCCACATAATGCCCAATTTCTTCTAAAATCACCGCAACCAAAGCATCTAAACTAGCAGAAGCAAAAAAACTTTCAGATAGATATATCTTATTGGTGCTAATCCCATAAGCGCCATTTGCACTACCTAAAACACTGCTGTTGACAACCTCAATCTCAGGAAGTTGACTAAAATCTCGACTTTGCCACTGTTGTCGTAATTGCGTCGCTTTAACCACATCATAACTTGTGCCAAAAGCACTTTCTAAATTCACCCAAAAACCATCAGATTGAGCGAAATCGAACAAAACATCGTAAATAGCAGGAAAAATCGGCAACAGGGTAGAAGTCATGACATTAACTGCAAAGGTTTATTACTAATAGTTTTAGCCCAACAAGCGCGAATTTTTCAAGACCCTGTAACATAAATTAACATTTATACAAGAAACCGGGTTTCTCAAAGGAACAAGAAACCGGGTTTCTCAAGGAAAACGGGTTTTCTAAATAGGTTCTCAAAGAAACCCGGTTTCTAAATACCAAAGAAAACGGGTTTCTCAAAGAGTTTCTCGAAGAAACCCGTTTTCTAGATATTGATTTTTGCCAAAGACTGCTTAAATTCTGCGAGAGAATTAGCGGTAGCTGCTAATTTTAGTAGCTCTTCTAAGATAGTAGGGTTAGTCATTTTGCCGATTATCTCTTCAATTTCTGAAGAAAT
>NZ_JAPZSR010000195.1:0-1271 GCF_027531875.1 Microcystis sp. LE19-84.1B
TGGGGTGGAACGGGAACAATCCCTGCATTTTGGCGAAATCCTCAATTTATCGAGCGTTAGACGCATTTATATCGATGAATTGCTCCGCAGGGACAATCCCTCCTTAGGAATTGGTGTGATTAAATTAGTAGTAGAGTCGGAGACAGCAGCGGTGAGGACTGCTCAAACCCTAATCGAGCGGACTAGAGAAGAAATCATCGACCAGTCCAGTCAACGGCAGTTAATTAATCTAATCGAAAGTATCATTATTTACAAATTACCCCAGAAAAGTCGCGAGGAAATTGAAGCTATGTTTGGACTAAGTGATTTAAAACAAACGAGAGTCTATCAAGAGGCACTGGCCGAAGGAGAAGAACGGGGTCTGCAAGAGGGGGAACGTCGGGTGGTGGAAAACCTGCTCCGAGTCCGTTTTGGTGAGTTAGACCCAGAAATTCAAGCTATTATCAGCCGGATTTTACAATTGTCCCCGGAAGAATTTACTCCTTTACTTCTCCATTGTTCCAAGCAGGAACTCTTAAAGCGATTTCCCCCAGAAAAGTCGCGAGGAAATTGAAGCTATTACCACCCTTATCAAGGGTAGGGGACTCTCTTGGATTTGGTGGGTAAAATGTATTCTGAGATACAGTCCTGCTGGCGAGGGGGTGGAACGAACCACAAAGACACAAAGGACACAAAGATCGGTCATATAGTAAGTTAAACTTATCACACAGAACCTAGAAGAGCCGGTAGGGTTATTCATGAATTAACCCTACTACTTCCCCCAGAAAAGTCGCGAGGAAATTGAAGCTATGTTTGAACTAAGTGATTTAAAACAAACGAGAGTCTATCAAGAGGCACTGGCCGAAGGAGAAAAACAAGGTCTAGAACGGGGTCTAGAACGGGGTCTAGAACGGGGTCTAGAACGGGGTTTAGAACGGGGTCTGGAACGGGGTCTAGAACGGGGTCTGCAAGAGGGGAAACGTTTGGTGGTGGAAAACCTGCTCCGAGTCCGTTTTGGTGAGTTAGACCCAGAAATTCAAGCTATTATCAGCCGGATTTTACAATTGTCCCCAGAAGAATTTACTCCTTTACTCCTACATTGTTCCAAGCAGGAACTCTTAAATCAATTCGGCAATTGCCAATAAACCCTAGAAGCGAGATTTCTCGTGAAAACTGACAGTATCTTTTACCAAATATTCCTGCGCTTTCCGGACAGTTTCTTTGACCTAATCGGACAACCGCAACCGGGAGCAGCAAACTATAAATTCACCTCCCAAGAGGTGAAACAACTC
>NZ_JAPZSR010000383.1:0-2928 GCF_027531875.1 Microcystis sp. LE19-84.1B
CCGAATGCTTCGCCCGTACTTTTTGCCGCATACCCTATTTAGGAGAAAACTGCTCGATTCAATAATTTGAGCCAAAACCCAATATTTTTAAAGACATCGGTGCAGTTTCCCGCAAGTGTCGCTCATTTTTGATAGACAAAAGTTATTGCTGTCACCCCAAACACAAGTTTACTGTCCCACTCGCCAAATTTTGATAGTTTTGTCAACACTTCCACTAGCTAAATAGCGACCATCGGGACTATATGCTACTGAGAAAACTGTCTCAGAATGACCGGTAAGGGTACGCAATTCGTTTCCCGTTGCTACCTCCCAAATTTTGATAGTTTTGTCCTGACTCCCACTAGCTAAATAGCGTCCATCGGGACTATATGCTACTGACCTAACTACCTCAGAATGACGAGTAGGGGTACGCAATTCTCTTACCGTTGCTACCTCCCAAATTTTGATAGCACCGTCACCAATCCCACTAGCTAAATAGCGGCCATCGGGACTATATGCTACTGATAAAACCGCGTGAGAATGACCAGTAAGAGTACGCAATTCTGTTTCCGTTGCTACCTCCCAAATTTTGATAGTTTTGTCAAGACTCCCACTAGCTAAATAGCGGCCATCGGGACTATATGCCACTGACCAAACCGTCATAGAATGACCGGTAAGGGTACGCAATTCTTTTCCCGTTGCCACCTCCCAAATTTTGATAGTTTTGTCACTACTCCCACTAGCTAAATAGCGGCCATCGGGACTATATGCCACTGACCAAAACGTCATATAATGACCAGTAAGGGTACGCACTTTTCCCGTTGCTACCTCCCAAATCTTGATAGTTTTATCCTGACTCCCACTAGCTAAATAGCGGCCATCGGGACTATATGCCACTGACAAAACCACCCCGGAATGACCAGTAAGGGTACGCAATCCTTTTCCTGTTGCCACCTCCCAAATTTTGATAGTTTTGTCCTTACTACCACTAGCTAAATAGCGGCCATCGGGACTATATGCTACTGAGAAAACTGTCTCAGAATGACCAGTAAGGGTTTTATCTAAGGGTGAAACCGAAGGATTAATATTAGGAATAACTGGCGGTTGTTTTTGAGTTACAACAGGCAGCGGATTTGGTGGTGGTGGAGATGGTCTATTAGGAGGTATAGGAGGTAACTTTAATTGCCGTTCAATCTCATCCAAACGTTGTAAAATAACCCTAGTATTAGCCGGTCTATTCTTTGGCAATCTTCCCATTAACTCATCAATAAAATCCAACAATAACGGGTGAATATTTTCCGTTTCTTCTCGCCAAGGTAAAACATCATTAATCGGATCATACATTTCTAAGGGATGTTTTCCGGTTAATAAATGTACAAAAGTTCGTCCTAAAGCATGAAAATCTGATTGAATCACCGCTTGGCCATGTTGTTGTTCATTGGGTGTATATCCGCGTGAGAGAATACCTGTCACCTGTTGACCTTTTACCTTTTGATGATAGGTTTGGGTTTCTTCCCTTGCTGTGCCAAAATCAATTAACACCAACTCCCCACTATTCCGCAGCATGATATTAGGGGGTTTAATATCTCGATGCAGCCAATTCTGTTGATGAATTTTATCGAGAATTAAAGTAATTTCTCTCAGCCATTTTAAAGCCCGTTTTTGACTTAAATTATCATACTGCTTAAGCCACTGTTCTAAATCAATACCCTCCACTTTTTCCATAACTAAACAGTGTAATATTTTCCCCTCCCTTGTGGAATATTGAAAATAAGCATCCGCTTGAGGAACACCGGTGACATTTTGACGACTCAACTCTAATAAAACGTCATATTCCCGTTTAAATAATTCCACTGCTTTCGGTTCATTATTCCATTTTTCTTGTAATACCTTGAGGATTTTTGCCGTAAAACCTTCAAAAGCCTCATAAACAATGCCAAAACCAGTCGTATCACTCAATAACCGACTCACTCTATATTTACCATTTAATAACAACTCAGAGCCGCAACTTTGACAGTAACGAGTATTCGAGTTATTATTACTCGGATGCTCCGGTTGATAACAATCGGGATTAATGCAGTAACAGGGTTTCATCTCGGCTATCAGTTATTTTATTGGGTGAATAATTGCAAGTTTTCCCTCCCTGACCTTGACAGCATTTTATCATAAGTAAGTAGGCGTTAAAAATTATCAGATGCCCCCTCAGCAATTCCAAATTCGGAATGTAGCAAGGAATACAGAATACAAAACGCTTTTGCCCTGTAGCTCCCCATCCAAAATCAGGTGGTGATTCGGTAGTAGTGATGGCGGCTTAATCCTTTGCCAGCTGTGCGTTGTAGTCATGGATAAAATACCAAAGGGTTCCCCAACGTGATTCTCCATTTTTTTAGAGAAAGATAGACTCTCTCTCACCAGCCGAGAAATCCTTTGTCGAAAGGTATTATTTAATCTTTTAATAGGATTAGTTTGACCAGTTTTTTTTCCGAACGGTCGATGATGTTTACTGAAAATTACTGTCTTATAGAACTCCCAAAAGTCTGTGTAAGCAACTGCACATTGTCGGTAAACACCGGGTAAACTGGATCCAAAGTTTTTTGGCTGATTGACGACTCCTATCTCCGCGCATAGCCACCAATAATTTCCCTTGTATTTCTATCAATTGCAAGCCAAATATAGACCTTTATCGTCTTAGAAAAAACCAAAGACCACATCTCATCACATTCTATAACCAATTTACCTTTTGGTTTGTCAGAAACCTTTATTTGACGGGGGACAGCCGCCAGTTTATTGTTGACATAGTTTTGTAAACATGACCAACTTACCCCTGTTACTCTAGCAATTCCTCGTAAGGAAATTCGTTCGAGCAAGAGTTTATCAATTAATTGTTTGGTTTCGTCAGAGACGGTTTTATTAGTGGGATTGATCACAAACGGTTGACCACATTCTTTA